>DATHNU010000985.1:0-4552 GCA_035485695.1 Reyranella sp.
GCGAAGTAGCCGGCGCAGCCGGCATAGATGCCACGACGCACCGGCTCGACCTCCTCGATGATCTCCATGGCGCGCACCTTGGGCGCCCCCGACAGCGTGCCGGCCGGGAAGCCCGCCTTCAGCGCATCGATCGCGTCCAGTCCGTCCTCGATCCTGCCCTCGACATGGCTGCTGATGTGCTGGAGGTGGCTGTACTTCTCGATGGTGAACTGCTCGACGACCCGCACCGAGCCGATCTTGGCGACGCGGCCGACATCGTTGCGCGCCAGATCGAGCAGCATCAGGTGCTCGGCATGCTCCTTGGGATCGGCCAGCAGCTTGTCGGCGAGTTGCTTGTCCTCTTCAGGCGTGGCGCCGCGCCGTATGGTGCCGGCCAGCGGGCGAATGGTGACGATGTCGTCGCGCAGGCGCACCAGGATCTCGGGGCTCGAGCCCACGATGGAGAAGTCGCCGTAGTCGAAGAAGATCAGGAACGGCGAGGGGTTGATGCGGCGGAGCGACCGGTAGAGCGACAGAGGCGGCAGCTTGAACGGCACGGAGAAGCGCTGCGAGGGAACGATCTGGAAGGCGTCGCCCGCGCGGATGTATTCCTTGCAGGTCTCGACCATCGCCTTGAATTCGTCCTTGGTCATGTTGGCCTGCGGCTCGGGCAGGCCGTTCAGCGCATCGGCGCTCTCGCGGCGGAAGGGCAGCGAGCGCTCGAAGTCCGACACCGCGTCGGCCAGCCGCTCCTGCGCCGCCTCGTAGGCAGCCCGCGCGCCGATGCCCTCTTGCGGCCAGGCCGGCGTGACCAGGGTGACGTTGTCTTCCAGCCGGTCGAAGATGCAGATCAGGGTCGGCCGCACCATGATCGCGTCGGGCAGGCCGATCGGATCGGGGTTCTTGTCGGGCAGCCGCTCCATGTCGCGGACCATGTCGTAGCCCAGGAAGCCGAACAGGCCCGACGCCATCGGCGGCAGGCCGGGCGGCAGCTCCATCTGGCATTCGCGGATCAGGTGCCGCAGCGTCTCGAGCGGCCGGCCCTCGAGCGGTTCGAACGCGTGGATATCGGTGCGGGCCCGCCGGTTGATCTCCGCCTGGCTCTTGGTGCAGCGCCAGATCACGTCGGGCTTGAAGCCGATGATCGAATAGCGTCCGCGCACCGAGCCGCCTTCGACGGATTCCAGCAGGAAGGAGTTGGCGCGGCCGTCGGCGAGCTTGAGATAGGCCGACACCGGCGTCTCGAGATCGGCGACCAGCGTGGTCGAGACGAGCTGCGGCTTGTCGGATTCGTAGCACGCCGCGAATGCGTCGAAGTCGGGCGAGATCGACATCGGCCGCCTATGGCTGCTGCTGCGGCCGGAAGGCTGCCGCGAACGCCGCCTCGTCGACCGTTACGCCATACTTGGTGCGCAGCGCCGCGACGAGTTGCAGGACCAGGTCGTTGGCCACCATGGTGTCGATCTGCTTGCCGAAGCGGTCGAGCGCTTCCTTCTCCTTGGCCAGGTCGACCGCCTCGACCTGCTTCAGGCGCACGATGACGCTGCCGTCGGCGGTCCGTACCGACTGGACCTTGCCCGGCGCGAGCTTGAACAGCGCCAGCACCACCGGCTGGGTGAGGTAGTTGGGCTGATCGGCCTCGAAGCGCGTGACGGCCTTGGTGGTCCGCACCTCCAGGCCGAGCTCCTTGGCGAGCGCCGCGAGATCGGTGCCGGCCTCGGCCTTCTCGACGGCGGCCTTGACCTTGGCGTCGGCGAGCTTGCGCCGCTCCTCGGCCTGCCAGGCCTCCGTGACCTTGGCATCGACTTCGTTGAGCGTGGGGATGCGGGCTGGCGTGACGCGGTCGGTACGGACGACGAAATATTCGCCGCGCGGCGTCTCCAGAAGGTCGCTCTCGGCGCTTTCGCGGGTGTTGAATGCGGCCTGCACGAGTTCGGTAGCCGCCGGGCCGATGACGACCTGCTTGCCCGCGGCATCCTGGCCGCGCGCATCGACGTTCTCGTAGGTCTTGATCTTGAGGCCGAGCTCCTCGGCCGCCGCCTTCATCGACTGGCTCTTGCTCAGGATGCGCTCGAAGTCGGTCACCAGCTTGATCAGCATGTCGGGCGCTGCCTGCGCCTTCAAATCCTTCTCGAGCTTGGCCTTGACCTCGTCGAACGCCACCGCTTTGCCGGGCTCGATCTTGTTGACCCGGATGACGTGCCAGCCGAGCGGCGATTTGATGGGCGCCGGTGCGATGCCGGTGGGCAGGCCGAAGATGCCGTCGGCGAGCGGGCCGGGCGGCAGGTCCTTCTTGGTGACCAGGCCGAGCTTGATCACGCCGTCGGCGTTGCCGAGGACTTCCTTGGTCGCATCCTCCAGCGACTTGCCGGCCGTGGCGGCGGCGATGATGGCCTTGGCCTTGTCCTCGGTGTCGGCCATCGCCTGATCGACGTCGCGCTTCTCCGGCGTGCCGAACTCGGCCGAGCGTGCTTCGTACTCCTGCTTGACCTGCTCGGAGGTCACCGACACCTGGGGCAGAATGTCCTCGACGCTCAGCAGAACGTAGGAGAAGGCGCGAAACTCGGGGATCTGGAATTTGGTCTTGTTGGCCTCGAAATAGGCGTTGAGCTGCTCGGTGGTGGGCTTGGGCACGTCGGTGACGATGGCGTCGGGCACATAGAGCGTCTCGGCGATCCGCTTCTCGCTTTCCATCTTGAAGATGTCGTCGCGCATCGACTTGGGTGCCAGTCCCTCGGGACGCACCACGCCGAACAGCTGGTTGGCGGCGATCTCGCGGCGCATCTCGGTGACGTACTGCACCTCGGAGATACGCGCCTGCTGCAGGCGGTTGCGGTAGAGCAGGGGATCGAACGAGCCACCGGTGCTCTGGAAGGCCGGATTGCGCGCGATCGCCGCCCGCACCTCTTCGTCGCTCACGACCAGCCCGAACTCCTGGATGGCGTGGTCGAGCACGGCGCGCTGGACGACCTCCTCCAGCGCCCGCACATGCAGCCCGTAGCGCAGCGCCTGCTCGGGCTCGGGGCGCTGCCCGCTCTGGCGCTGGATGTTGTCGAGCTGAAGGTTGAACTGGTCGCGCACCTGGTTGGCGGTGACCGACGAGCCGCCGACCCAGCCATAGATCGGGATGTGCGTGCCGCCGACATGGGCGATTTCGCTGCTGCTTCCGCCGCTGCGCAGCATGTCGCCGATACCCCACAGACCGAAGCTGATGATCAGCATGCCGAACATCACGGTCAGGACGATATATTTGGCGTATTTGCGGAACTGATTCACGGCGCCGGCGGGGTTGTGGACAGGGTGACAAACGGGGCTTTTTATCGCGGCGCATGCCTACCACCCGCCCCTGGGACAGGCAACCAAGCGGCCTTTACCGGCAGACCCGCCACCGCTAGTACTTGCTTTTATAGACTGCTGATACGGCCCCAACCTCACTCTGAGGAGGCCCGCAGGGCCGTCTCGAAGGGTGGGGTACACCATCGTTGTTGCCCATCACAGCGCGGGGGTTACCCCGCGCGATCGAGACGCCGCGCTGCGCGCGGCTCCTCAGGATGAGGTTGTCTGTGAATCAACAATCTATGAAAAGCCGGTACTAGACACGCGTCGGGCACAATTTGGGGAATTTCATGGCACGGACGAGAAGGCCACTGATCGCCGGCAACTGGAAGATGAACGGCCTCAGGGCCGATGCGCTGGCACTGGCCCAGGGTGTTGCGGCCGGCGTGCAGCAGGCGGACTGGCGCGATCGCGAGGTTCTGATCTGTCCGCCGGCGACCTTGATCCTGGCCGTCGCCGAGGCGGTGAAGGCAAGCGGCCTCCTGGTGGGCGGCCAGAACTGCCACGCCAAGCCCAGCGGCGCGCATACCGGCGAGATCGCTGCCGAGATGTTGCGCGATTGTGGCGCGACCCATGTGATCGTGGGCCACTCCGAGCGGCGCGCCGATTGCGGCGAGACCGACGCCATGGTGCGCGCCAAGGCCGAAGCGGCGTGGCGGGCGGGCTTGTTGCCGATCGTCTGTATCGGCGAGACCCTGGCCGAGCGCGAGGCCGGCAAGACGCTGGCCGTGCTCGAAGCCCAGCTCGAAGGCAGCGTGCCGGCCGGATCGACGGCGGCCAGGCTGATCGTGGCCTACGAACCGGTGTGGGCGATCGGCACGGGCAAGACACCGACCACCGCCGAAGTCGCCGCAGCGCATGCGCATATTCGCAAGGTATTGGGCGGGCTGATGGGCGAGGCGGCTGGTGTGCGACTTCTTTATGGCGGCTCGGTGAAGGACAGCAACGCGGCCGAATTGCTGGCGGCGGGCGACGTCGACGGCGCCCTGGTCGGCGGCGCCAGCCTCAAGGCGGCTGATTTTTTGGCTATCGCCAACGCTGCCTAAAGCGGCTAGAAGCGCCCGCTTGGCGGATATTCCCATCTAGCACTGGACCAAATGGACGCGGTACGAGGCTTTTTGCACGATTGGCGGCTGGTGTTGCTGATCATCCATGTCGGCGTCACGGCCGCGATGATCGTCGTCATCCTGCTACAGCGCAGCGAGGGCGGCGGCCTGGGCATGGGCCGCACCGACGC
>DATHNU010000986.1:0-4779 GCA_035485695.1 Reyranella sp.
GTGCAGGACCATTTCATGACGCCGACCGCGCGGCATGCCGACATCGTGCTGCCGGCGACCACCTTCTGGGAACGCAACGACGTGCACACGCCCTGGGCGGGCGCCGGGCACTACGCGATCTTCATGAAGCAGGCGATTCAGCCGATGTATGAATGCCGCAACGACATGGACATCTTCGCCGACCTGGCGGCGCGCGTCGGCATCAACGACTACCTCGAAAAGACCGAGATGGAATGGCTGCGCGAGCTCACGTCCGAGTCGGTCGGCGATTTCGACGCCTTCGCCGACAAGGGTGTGGCGCGCTTCGCAGCGCCCAAAGACGCGGTGGCCTTCGCGGCTGAGATCCGCGATCCCGAGACTAAAAAGTTCACGACGCCGTCGGGCAAGATCGAGATCTACTCGATGGCGCTGGCGGCCAATCCCGACCCGTACGGTCTCGGCCACATCCTGCCCATCCCGACCTGGATCGAGCCGGTGAAGCCCGAGGCGAGATTTCCGCTGATGCTGTGCAGCCCGAAGTCGCGGGCGCGCACCCATTCGATCCACGACAACCAGCCGCTGCTGGCGCGCGTCGATCCCGACGACGTGTGGATGAACACCGCCGACGCCGCGCAACGCGGCATCGCCAACGGCGAGAGGGTCCGCGTCTTCAACGACCGCGGCTCGACCGTGCTGCCGGTGAAGGTCACCAGCCGCATCGCACCGGGCGTGGTTTCGATCAAGGAGGGCGCCTGGATAACGCCGGGCAGTGACGGCGCCGACACCAACGGCTGCGCCAACGTGCTGGCCGAGGACCGCTCCGCACCGTGTGGCGCCACGACCTACAACACCAATCTGGTTGAAGTCGAGCGGGCGGTTTGAGCTGGCTAGTCCCTGCTTTCATAAAATGTTGATACGGCCCAACCTCACCCTGAGGAGGCCCGCAGGGCCGTCTCGAAGGGTGGGATACACTATAGTTGTCGCCCATCCTTCGAGACGCCGCGCTGCGCGCGGCTCCTCAGGATGAGGGTGCTTGCGGTTCAGCATTCAATGAGAGCGGGTACGGGAGCTGTCGGTGTTCAAAGCCCGGCCGGTGTCATGCCGTGCGAGCTGTTGGTGGTAAAACCCGAGACATGAGGACATCCATGACAACGCCGTTCCACTCCTGCCTCGCCGCGCTTCGACAGCCCGGACCGCCCGAGGCGCTGTTCAAGGCGGTCGACAAAGCGCTGGCCGAAACCGTCGGCCACAAGCTGTTCACGCTTCTCTACGTGGCGCCCGATGGCAAACGGGTGAAACGGCTCTACACCAACATGCCCAAGGAATACCCCGTTGGCGGCTACAAGCCGGTCACGGAAAGCGACTGGCACAAGCTTGTCATCGGCCAGCGCCGGTCCTGGGTCGGCTTCACCTATGAGGACGTCAAATGGGCGTTCTTCGATCATGAACTCATCCGCTCGCTGGGCTGCGAATCGGCCATCAACGTGCCGGTGGTTTATGCAGGCCGCGTGCTCGGGACCATGAATCTCCTGGACGCCGCCGGGCACTACGAGGAGAGCGATCCGGAGAAGATCGAGCCTTTTGCCGCCTTGTTGATCGGCCCGTTCCTGGATGCCATCGCGGCCGATCCGGGCTAAACGGCCGTTACGCCACGTTGTTTGCTTGAAACGAGTTTCTGCGCAGCATGGTGCGCAGAAACTCGGGTTAAAAGTATTGCTTGACATAACCGTAGTGACACTTATATAGATCTCGAACCGACCCGCCGCGGTGCGACAAGGCGATCACGAGCATGCCGATCTTTGTGATTCATCGCGGTCGGCGGGAACGTGTCACGCAGGAAAGGCTAGGTGTTGTGTCCTCGTAGCTGTCCATGACTATGCTGATTGGCGAATCACTAGCGGAAATTGCGGAAACTGCGGAAACTCCCGGTCGGTACCGATCGCGCCGGGCGACATGCTAGACCGGATGGGCGCGATTCGGCGCCCGCTCTGGCGGCGCGACGGCGAACGTCCCATATCCTGCGGCAGCGAGGAGTGTTTGTTGAATGAATGCTATGCTGGGCGATCTGCCGACCTGGAACCTGTCCGATCTCTATTCCAGCCCGGGCGGGACCGATCTCGAGGCCGACCTGAAGCGCGCCACCGCCGACGCCGAGTCCTTCGCCAAGGAATACGAAGGCAAGGTAGCGGGCCTGGACGGAAGGGCGCTGGGCGCGGCGGTTGCCAAATTCGAGGCGCTCAGCGACCTGATGGGGCGCATCGGCTCCTACGCCTCGCTCTATTACGCACAGGACATGGCCGATCCCGAGCGCGGCCGCTTTTCGCAGAATGTCTCCGAGGCGTTGACCGACATCGGCACCCGGCTGGTGTTCTTTAGGCTGGAGATCAACAAGCTCGACGACGCCGATCTCGCCGCCAGGCAGAAGGACCCGGCGCTCGCCAAGTACGGGCCCTGGCTGCGCGACCTCCGGGTCTACCGGCCGCACCAGCTTTCCGACGAGCTGGAGAAGGCGCTGCACGAGAAGCATGTCGTCGGCCGCGCCGCCTGGTCGCGCCTGTTCGACGAGACCATCGCGCGGTTGCGCTATCCCTTCCGCAACGAGATGCTGAGCGAGCCGCAGATCCTCGACAAGCTTTCGAGCAAGGACCCTGCGGTGCGGAAGGAGGCCGCCAAGTCGTTCGGCAAGGTGCAGGGCGACAATATCGCGGTCTTCTCGCTGGTCACCAACACGCTGGCCAAGGACAAGGAGATCGAGGACCGCTGGCGCAAATTCCCGCGCCCGCAATCGTCGATGAACCTCGCCAACGTGGTCGAGGACGAGGTGGTGGACGCGCTCGCTTCGTCGGTCAAGGCCGCCTATCCGCGGCTGGCGCACCGCTATTACAAGCTCAAGGCCAAGTGGTTCGGCGTCGAGAGCATGCCCTACTGGGACAGGAACGCGCCGCTGCCCGAGCATGACGACCGCACCATCCCGTGGAACGAGGCCGAGAAGATCGTGCTCGACGCCTACCGGGCCTTCTCGCCCGAGCTGGCCGATGTCGGCCAGAAATTCTTCGGCACGGGCTGGATCGATGCCCCGGCGCGGCCCGGCAAGTCGCCCGGCGCCTTCGCCCATCCCACCGTGCCGTCGGCGCACCCGTATCTGCTGCTGAACTACCAGGGCAAGGTGCGCGACGTCATGACATTGGCGCATGAGCTGGGCCATGGCGTGCACCAGGTGCTGGCGGCGCGGCAGGGTGCGCTGATGGCCGACACGCCGCTCACCTTGGCCGAGACTGCCTCGGTGTTCGGCGAGATGCTGACCTTCCAGTCGCTGCTGAAATCCGCGCCCGACAAGTCGACGCGCAAGGCGATGCTGGCCGGCAAGGTCGAGGACATGCTGAACACGGTGGTGCGCCAGATCGCCTTCTACGATTTCGAATCGCGCCTGCACATGGCGCGCCGCCAGGGCGAGCTCACGCCCGACGCGATCGGCGAGATCTGGATGGCGGTGCAGAAGGAAAGCCTGGGGCCGGCCTTCACCTTCGATGACGAATACGGGAACTACTGGTCGTATATCGGCCACTTCATCCATTCGCCGTTCTACGTCTACGCCTATGCCTTCGGCGACTGCCTGGTGAACTCGCTCTATGCCGCCTACCAGTCCGGCCTGCCGGACTTCCAGGCGAAGTATCTCGACATGCTGAAGGCGGGCGGCGTGAAGCGGCACAAGGAGCTTCTGGCGCCGTTCGGCCTCGATGCCTCGGATCCCGCTTTCTGGGACAGGGGACTGGGCGTCATCTCAGGCTTGGTCGATGAACTCGAGACGCTCTGATCCAGAGCGCGGACCTCCAGGTCCGCTCATGGCTGGGAGCGCATCACTCCAGTGGCGCTCATGTGCTGGTCGATACAAAGAGCGCAACTGGAGTTGCGCGCTCCCAGCAAAGATGAAGATGCGGACCTGGAGGTCCGCGCTCCCGTGACCGACGACGGCGACTCCCTCGGCGGCCGCCTCGGCCGTTACGCCCGGGTCGGCAGCTCGGTGGGCGGCCTGGCAGTGAAGCTGGCGGGTCAGCGCTACCTCGGCTGGAGCCTCGACCGCGACAAGCATGCAACGGATCTGCGGGCGGCGCTGGGCGGCCTCAAGGGGCCGCTGATGAAGGCGGCGCAGCTCATCTCCACAATCCCCGACGCGCTGCCGCCGGAATATGCGCGCGAGCTGGCGCAATTGCAGGCCAACGCACCGGCCATGGGCTGGGCCTTCGTGCGCCGCCGCATGGCGACCGAGTTGGGGCCCGACTGGCCGTCGAAATTCGCAAAGTTCGATAAGGAAGCCGCGTTCGCCGCCTCCCTGGGGCAGGTCCATCGCGCGACTTTACTGGACGGCACCGCGGCCGCCGCGAAGCTGCAATACCCCGACATGACATCGGCGCTGGAAGCCGACCTCAACCAGCTGAAACTGATCTTCGCGATCGGCCAGCGCTTCGATCCCGCCATCCGCACCGACGAGATCCATGCCGAGATCACCACGCGCCTGCGCGAGGAGCTCGACTACAAGCGCGAGGCCAGGCACGTGGCGCTCTATCGCCACATGCTGCGCGACGAGCCGGGCGTGCACGTGCCGGAAGTCGTGCCTTCGCATTCGACCGACCGGCTCCTCACCATGACCTGGCTGCAGGGCGAGCCGCTGCTCAACTGGAAGAGTCATTCGCAGGAGGACAAGGACCGGCTGGCCACGAACATGTTCCGCGCCTGGTACGTGCCGTTCTATTCCTACGGCGTGATCCACGGCGATCCGCATCTCGGCAACTACACGGTGCG
>DATHNU010000987.1:0-4954 GCA_035485695.1 Reyranella sp.
GCCGACCGCGAACAGGGCGGTGAAGGCGCTGCGCGGCACCTCGAGCGCCTCCAGGAGCAGCGCGGTGTAGTACTCGACGTTGATGTCGAGACGCCGGCCGGGCTTGTGCTTGCGCAGCGCGGCGATGGCGCCCTTCTCGACCGCGGTGGCGTAGGCCAGCCGGCCGGCAGTCGCGGGCAGCGTGGCGACGGTGGCCTTCAGCACGTCGGCGCGTGGGTCGCGCACCTTGTAGATGCGATGGCCGAAGCCCATCAGGGTGGTGCCCTTGGCGAAGGCGTCGTCGAACCAAGCTTCGGCGCGCGCGGCCTCGCCGATTTCGTCCAGCATGTCGAGGACGGGGCCGGGCGCGCCGCCATGCAGGGGCCCCTTGAGCGCGCAGAGCGCCGCCAGCACCGAGGAGATCAGGCCGGCATGCGTCGAGGCCACGACCCGGGCGGTGAAGGTCGAGGCGTTGAAGCCGTGGTCGGCGATGGTCGCCAGGTAGGTGTC
Organism: Reyranella sp.; assembly: GCA_035485695.1. Taxonomy (GTDB): domain Bacteria; phylum Pseudomonadota; class Alphaproteobacteria; order Reyranellales; family Reyranellaceae; genus Reyranella. The sequence continues at coordinate 490 of DATHNU010000987.1, forward strand.
GAGCGCCTTCTCGAACACCACGCCGGCGCGCTGGCCGCGGATCATGCGCAAAAGATCCTGCGCGGTGGTGAGCGTCGGATCCGGCGCGATCGGCGCCAGGCCCTTCTCGGCGTTGAGCAGCGCCGCCAGGAACACCGGCATGGCGCCGCACACCAGGTGGTGATGCGGCATCGTCTCGTTGTCGGGCAGCATGGCGATGCCGACCCTGAGCGCCTCCACCGGATTGAGGCCGCGCGTGGCGGCGAGCAGCTTCGGCACCTCGGCGAAGGCCTGCACGCGCGCCGCCGCCAGGCCGCTTGCGACCGCCGACGCATCGCCGCCGCCTGCGGCATAGCCCTCCCAAAGGAGCGCCGCGACGCCCTCAAAGCCGCGCGAGGCAACCAGCTCCTGCAGGGCGTGGCCGCGCACGACCAGCCGGCCCGCCTCGCCATCGACCTCGCTCATCACCGTGTCGGCCACGATCACCCCGTCGAGGCCGCTATCCACCCGTGTCTGCAGCATTGGATTTCCTTTCCCAGTGTCGCCGGCACCGTCGGGTTGCCGAAATATATTGTCAATCTTGATTATATTGATCAATATACTATTCATGTCGAACGAATGGCTGAGTTCCCGGGAAGCGGCGCGACGGCTCGGCGTGTCGTCGGCGACGCTCTACGCCTATGTCAGCCGCGGCCTGTTGCGCTCGGAGGCGGTCGACGGCCGCCGCGAGCGCCGCTACCGCGCCGACGACATCGTGCGGCTGAAACGCCGCCGCGATGTCGGCCGCAAGGCCGAATCGATCGCCAACCATGCGCTCGATTTCGGCACTCCGGTTCTCGAATCGGCGCTGACCCTGATCGAGGATGGCCGCCTTTATTATCGCGGCCTCGATGCGACGGAGCTGGCGCGCACCGCCTCCCTGGAGGAGATCGCCCGCCTCCTGTGGGATTGCGACGACAGGCCGTTCGCCGCCGACAACATCCCGCCGATGACCACAGCGCTGCGCCGCGCCTGGCTGGCCGCGGCCACGCTCTCACCGGTCGATCGCTGCCTCGTGCTGCTGCCCGCGGCGGCCGCCCTCGACCATCCGAGCTGGGTCGAGGACCGCTCGGCGATGCTCGAGACGGGCGTCCGCGTCCTGCGGCTGCTGACGGCGGCGGTGACGGCCCGGCCACCTTCCGCGCTTCCGGTTCACGAGCAGCTCGCCGCCGCCTGGCGGGTGCCGCCTGATCGTGCTCCCCTGCTGCGCGCCGCCCTGGTCCTGTCGGCCGATCATGAGTTCAACGCCTCGGCCTTCGCCGCCCGGGTCGTGGCCTCGACCGGCGCCAACCTCTACGGCGCCACCATGGCCGGGCTGGCGGCGCTGAACGGCCCACGCCATGGCGGGCTGACGCGCCGGGTCGCCGCCCTGTGCGACGACCTTAAAAACGCCGCCGACCTCGACGCCGAGCTGGCGCAGCGGGTGCGCGACCACATCTACATTCCCGGATTCGGCCATCAGCTCTATCCCGACGGCGACGTCCGTGCCGCCACCCTGTTCGCCTTGCTGCGCGAGGCCGTGCCGCGGTCGCCCGAACTGGCCTTCGCCGAACGCCTGGCGGCGGCCGCCGAACGCCTGATCGACCGCAAGGCCAACGTCGATTTCACCACCGTGACGGTCGAGCGCGTGCTCGGCCTGCCCAAGGATTCCGCGCTGGCCCTCTTCCTGCTGGGCCGCACCGTGGGCTGGATCGCCCATGCTTTGGAACAGGCTGCACATGGAGCATTGATCCGGCCGCGTGCGCGCTATACGGGTCCACGACCCGGAAGCGGAGGCAATGCCTGATGGCCCACGCGCTGATCGTCATCGACATGCAACAGGGTTCATTCGGCACGGCGACGCCGCGGCACGATACGGCGGGGCTGGTCGGCCGGCTGAACAGGCTCGCCGGCATGGTGCGCGAGACCGGCGGTTCGGTCGTCTTCAGCCAACACGACGGACCGCCGGGCGATCCCCATCACCCCGACCTGCCAGGCTGGAAGCTGCTCGACTCGCTGGAGGTCCAACCGGCCGACGCGATTATCCGCAAGAAATCCTGCGATGCGTTCCTGGATACCGCTCTCGAGGAGTTCCTGCGCACCCGGTCGATCGATCGGCTGATCGTCACCGGCTGTGCGACCGACTATTGCGTCGACACCACCGTGCGCAGCGCCCTGGCGCGCGGCTATCCGACGACCGTGCCGTCGGACGGACACACGACGTCGGACCGGCCTCATCTTGCCGCCACCAAGATCATCGAGCATCACAACGCCATCTGGTCGGACTTCCTGGCGCCTCGCGGGCCCGCCCTGGTGTGTCCCTGCTCGGACGTGCGGCTGACATAAAACGGCGCAATCCGGTTATCCACCAAATCGCCGCCTTGCGAGCACCGCACCAGCGTGCTTAACGTCGCGCTTTAGTGACAAGAAAACGCATGGGCGTGCCGAGGTTGCCCCACCTTCTCGGCATCGAGGGTCTTGCGCCTGAAGCCATTTCGGGCCTGCTCGACCTTTCCGAAAGCTACATCGACCAGAACCGATCCATCGACAAGCGGCGCGACCTGCTGTCGGGCCGCACAGTCATCAACCTGTTCTTCGAAAACTCGACGCGAACTCGCACCAGCTTCGAGGTCGCCGCCAAACGCCTGGGTGCCGACGTCATCAACATGGACGTCGCCACCTCGTCGGTGCGCAAGGGCGAGACCCTGCTCGACACGGCGATGACATTGAACGCCATGCGGCCGGACTCGATCGTCGTACGCCACAGCGAGTCGGGCGCGGTCAATCTCCTGTCACAGAAGGTCAACTGCGCGGTCATCAATGCCGGCGACGGCCAGCACGAGCATCCGACCCAGGCGCTGCTCGACGCGCTCACCATCCGACGACGACGCGGCAGCCTGCAGGGCCTGCTGGTGGCGATCTGCGGCGACATCATGCACAGCAGGGTGGCGCGCTCGAACATCCATCTGCTGCAGATCATGGGCGCGCGCGTGCGGGTGGTCGGCCCGCCCACCCTGATGCCGACCGACATCGAGAAGATGGGCGTCGAAGTCCATTACAGCATGAAGACCGGCCTCAAGGACGTCGACATCGTCATGATGCTGCGCCTGCAGACCGAGCGCATGCAGGGTCTGTTCGTGCCGTCGATCAGCGAGTACTTCCACTTCTTCGGCCTCGACCACGAGAAGCTGAAATTCGCCAAGCCCGATGCGCTGATTATGCATCCCGGCCCGATGAACCGCGGCGTGGAGATCGATTCGGAAGTGGCCGACGACCTCGACCGCTCGGTCATCCACGAGCAGGTCGAGATGGGCGTGGCGGTGCGCATGGCCTGCCTGGAGGCGCTGATCGGCGGGCGGCGCAACGCGCTGGCGGGAGCCGCCGCGTGAGGGGCAATGTCGACAAGAGCGCGCCGCAGCACAGCGGATCGACCGCCTATATCAACGCCCGCATCATCGATCCGACGGGCGACTCGGAATATCGCGGCGCCATCTTGATCAGCGACGGCAAGATCGCCGATTTCGGGCCCAACCTGTTCGCCTCGGGCGCGCCCTACGGCATCCAGTCGGTCGACTGCCGCGGCCTTTATCTCGCGCCGGGCCTGGTCGACACGCGCGTGCACACCGGCGAGCCGGGCGAGGAGCACAAGGAGACCCTGGCGAGCGCCGGCGCCGCCGCCGCGGTGGGCGGCATCACCTCGCTGGTGCTGCTGCCCGACAACGAGCCGCCATTCGACGACGCCTCGCTGATCGAGTTCGTCGCCCGCCGCGCCCGCCAGGTGAAGCTCGCGAACATGTATGCCTACGGCGCGCTCACCGTCGGGCTGGAGGGCAAGGAGCTGGCCGAGATCGGCCTTTTGGCCGAAGCCGGCGCGGTCGCCTTCACCGACGCCGACCGTTCCGTCGGCAACGCCCAGGTGATGCGCCGCGCGCTCTATTACGCCAAGGCCTTCGATGCGCTGATCGTGCACCTGCCGCAGGAGCCGACCTTGTCGACCGGCAACATGACCAGCGGCGAGACGGCGACCCGGCTCGGCCTGTCGGGCAATCCGCCGCTCGCCGAGGTGATGATGGTCGAGCGCGACATCCGCCTCGCCGAGATGACGGGCGGGCGCCTGCATCTTGCCAAGATCTCGACGGCCGAAGCGGTCTCAGCCATCGCCAGCGCCAAGGCGCGCGGACTCAAGATCACCTGCGATACCGCCGCCCCGTATTTTGCCTTGAACGACCTCGCGGTCGGCGACTACCGCACCTTCGGCAAGCTGGTGCCGCCGCTGCGCGCGGAGAAGGATCGCATGGCCGTGGTCGAGGGCCTGAAGAACGGCACGATCGACGCCATCGTCTCGGACCACCGGCCGCAGGACCAGGACAGCAAGCGCGTGCCCTTCGCCCAGGCCGAGCCGGGCGGCATCGGCCTGGAAACCCTGCTGCCGATCTCGCTCGAGCTGGTGCATAACGGCCACCTCACC
>DATHNU010000988.1:0-4001 GCA_035485695.1 Reyranella sp.
GTTAAAGGTGGTGAGCATGGCCGCGGTGTTCTGCGCTTCCTTGAGGCGATTGGCGATGGTGCGACGCAGCCGCGTCATGCGCACCCGCTCCTCGCGATCGGCGCGCAGGCGCGGGCCGGCGGGCGCAGCGGGCTTCGCCGCCGGTGCGCTGGGTGCAGGGATCGACGAAAGCGCCGCCAGTACGTCGGCCTTGGTGGCGCGACCGTCCTTGCCGGTGGGCTGGATCGCCGAGGCAGCGATGCCCGTCTCCTCGACAAGCTTGCGCGTGGCCGGACCGGACGCTGCGATGTTGGCGCCCGCGGCAACAGGCGCGGCGGCGACCGGCGCAGGGGCCGGTGCGGGCGCAGGCGTCGGCGTCGGAGCAGGCTTCGGTGGGGCCGGTGCGGCAGCCGGCGGCGCCGCGGCGGCAGGCCTTGCGGCGGCGCCCGTGGCACCCCCTTCGATATGGCAGAGCACGCCGCCCACCTGGACGGTCGTACCTTCCGCGACGGCAAGGTCGACGACACTGCCGGCAACCGAGGCATTCACCTCGACGGTCACCTTGTCGGTCTCGAGCTCGCACAGCGGCTGATCGATCGTCACCGTGTCGCCCGCTTTCACCAGCCACTTGGCGACGGTCGCCTCGGTGACCGATTCACCCAGTGCGGGGACCTTGATCTCGACGGCCATGACTAACTCCTCGTTGGTGCCACGCAGCCGAGCTCAGCTGAGCGTCAGCGCACGATCGACCAGATCGGCCTGTTCCTTGACGTGCGTGCGCGCCGAGCCGGTCGCCGGCGACGCCGCTTCCGGCCGGCCGATATAGATCGGTCGCGCGCTGGTGCCCGACAGCGCCCGCTCGATGCGGCGGTCGACGAAATACCAGGCGCCCATGTTCTCGGGCTCCTCCTGGCACCACACCACTTCGGCGTTGGGATATTGCGACAGCCGCACGCCCAGCCGGCTGAACGGGAAGGGGTAGAGCTGCTCGATGCGCAGGATGGCGATGTCGTCGATCTTGCGCTTGCGGCGCTCGGCCACGAGATCGAAGTAGACCTTGCCCGAGCACAGGATGACCCGCCGCACCTTGATGTCGTCGGTGAGCGGATCGGTCTCGGCCAGGATGCGCTTGAACGAGGTGCCCGGCCCGAAGTCGGCCAGGGTCGAAACACACTCCTTGTGGCGCAGCAGCGACTTGGGCGTCATCACCACCAGAGGCTTGCGGAAGGAGCGGCGCACCTGGCGGCGCAGCGCGTGGAAGTAGTTGGCAGGCGTCGTCGGCACGACCACCTGCCAGTTGTCCTCCGCCGAGAGCTGCAGGTAGCGCTCGAGCCGGGCCGAGCTGTGCTCCGGCCCCTGCCCCTCGTAGCCGTGCGGCAGCAGCATCACCAGGCCGTCCATGCGCAGCCACTTGCTTTCGCCCGAGCAGATGAACTGGTCGATGATGACCTGCGCGCCGTTGGCGAAGTCGCCGAACTGCGCCTCCCAGAGCACCAGCGCGTTGGGCTCGGCCGATGAATAGCCGTACTCGAAGCCCAGCACGCCGGCCTCGTTCAGCGGACTGTCGATGATCTCGATGCGCGCCTGCTCGGCGGCCACGTGGTTCAGCGGCACGTACTTGGCTTCGGTGGCCTGGTCGACCAGCACCGAATGGCGCTGCGAGAAGGTGCCGCGGCCCGAATCCTGGCCGCTCAGACGCACCGGCGTGCCCTCGGCGAGCAGGGTGCCCCAGGCCAGCGCCTCGCCGGTCGCCCAGTCGATGTCGCGGCCGGTATCGATGGTCTTGCGCTTCTCCTGGAGCTGGCGCGCGATCTTGCGGTTGAGGTCGAAGTTCTTGGGCACTTCGGAGATGGCGTGCCCGACCGCCAGCAGCTGCTCAGTGTCGACGGCCGTGGTGCCCTTGCGATCCTCCTCGCCCGGCGCGACCGTGAACCCGGCCCAGCGGCCCTCCAGCCAGTCGGCCTTGTTGGGCTTGTACTGGTTCGCCGCCTCGAGCGCCTTGTCGAGCTTTTCGCGCAATGCCGCATCGAGGGCGGCGACTTCGGCCGCCGTGATGAAGCCCTCCGCCTCGAGCCGCGCGGCATAGACCTCTTTCACCGTCTTGTGGCCGGCGATCTCCTTGTACATCAGCGGCTGGGTGAACATCGGCTCGTCCGACTCGTTGTGGCCGTGCCGGCGGTAGCAGAACATGTCGATGACGATGTCGCGCTTGAAGTGCTGGCGGTACTCGGTGGCGATGCGCGAGACATGGACCACGGCCTCGGGATCGTCGCCGTTCACATGCAGGATCGGCGCCTGAACGATCTTGGCGATCTCCGTGCAGTAGGGGCCGGACCGCGAGTAGGTCGGCAGAGTCGTGAAGCCGATCTGGTTGTTGACGATGAAATGGATGGTGCCACCGATGCGGTAGCCGCCGAGATCGCTGAGATCGAGGCTCTCGGCGACCAGTCCCTGGCCCGCGAAGGCCGCGTCGCCGTGCATCAGGATCGCCATCACCTGGCTGCGCTCGGTGTCGCCGCGCTGGTCCTGCTTGGCGCGCGCCTTGCCCAGCACCACGGGATTGACCGCCTCGAGGTGCGAAGGGTTGGGCGCCAGCGAGACGTGGATGGTCGTGCCGTCGAACTCGCGGTCGGCCGACGCGCCAAGATGGTACTTCACGTCGCCCGAGCCGCGCATTTCCTCGGGTTGCGAGGAGCGGCCCTGGAACTCGGAGAACAGCGCCGTGTAGCTCTTGTGCAGGACGTGCACGAGCGTGTTCAGCCGGCCGCGATGCGGCATGCCGATCACCACGTCGCGGATGCCGAGCTGGCCGCCGCGCTTCAGGATCTGCTCGATGCCGGGGATCATCGATTCGCCGCCATCGAGGCCGAAGCGCTTGGTGCCGACGAACTTGACGCCGAGATAGCGCTCCAGCCCCTCCGCCTCGACGACCCGCTCCAGGATCATGCGGCGGCCTTCGGGCGTGAACTCGGTGCGGTTCTCGACGTGCTCGATGCGCTCCTGGATCCACGCCTTCTGGTCGGGATCGGAGATGTGCATGTATTCCACGCCGATCTTGCCGCAGTAGGTCTTGCGCAAGCGGTCCCAGATCTGGCGCAGGGTGGCCGATTCGCCCAGGCCCAGAGAGCCGAAGATCAGGATCGGACGGTCCCAGTCACCATCGCCGAAGCCGTAGGTCGCCGGATCGAGCTCGCGGTGCCGCGCCTGGCGGATCAGGCCCAGGGGATCGAGGTCGGCTTCGAGATGGCCGCGGATGCGGTAGGAGCGGATCAGCAGGAAGGCCCGTGATGTGTCCAGGGCGGCGGCGCGGATCTGGTCCTCGGTCTTGTTGGCGATCGCGGCGGGAGCCGCGGCCCCGTTGCCCTTCACGTTGCGGTTGGCGGGCGACGGCAGGCTGTCAGGGTCGACGGCGCCGATGACGTGCGCACCGTTGGGCGCCCACGAAGCGCCGCGCATCTCGGCCAGCACGTCGTTCTTCTGCTCGCCCAGCGCCTCGAAGAAGGTGCGCCATTCGGCGTCGACGGCGTTCGGATCGCCGAGATAGCGCTCGTAGAGCTCTTCGATGAACGGCGCATTGGCGCCGAACAGGAACGATGTCTGCTCCGCTCTCATTTGCAATCTCCTCTTCCCCTCTCCCCCGTCAGGGGGAGAGGACGGGTGAGAGGGTTACGCACAGCTCTGAACGACCCTCACCCGGCCTCTCCCCTTGGCGGGGCAGAGGCACGTAATATGGTCAGCCTTTCATGGCCTTGAGCATTTCCTCGCCCAATGCGGCGGGAGAATCCGCGACCCTGATGCCCGCGGATCGCATGGCGTCGACCTTGAACTCAGCGGTGTCCTGCCCGCCCGAGATCACGGCGCCGGCATGGCCCATGCGGCGACCCGGCGGTGCCGTCCGGCCGGCGATGAAGCCGACCACCGGCTTCTTGGTCTTCGATGCCTTGATGAACTCCGCACCCTTGACCTCGGCGTCGCCGCCGATCTCGCCGATCATGACGATGCCCTGGGTCTCGGGGTCGGCC
>DATHNU010000989.1:0-2928 GCA_035485695.1 Reyranella sp.
CCGGACTTCGGATCCGCTGGACGCCGAGGCGATCAAGGCCAAGCTGGAAGCGTTGAGGAGCGAACACCGCGACCTCGATGAGGTGATCGACCGCCTGATCGAGAAGCCGCCCTTCGACCAGCTCCAGCTGCAGCGCCTGAAGAAGCGCAAGCTCGGACTCAAGGACCAGATCCTCAAGCTGGAAAGCCAGTTGATTCCCGATATCATCGCCTGAGCATGGCCAAATCCTCCGCCAAACGCCGCCCCTCCCGTAAACCGGCGGTCGGCCTGATCATGGGCAGCCAGTCGGACTGGACGACCATGCGCCACACCGCCGAGACGCTGGAAGCGCTGGGCGTGCCCTTCGAGGCGCGCATCATTTCCGCCCACCGCACGCCCAAGCGCATGATGGCCTACGCCTCGGCCGCCAAGGGACGCGGGCTGAAGGTGATCGTGGCCGGCGCCGGCGGCGCGGCCCACCTGCCCGGCATGACCGCGGCCCTCACGCCGCTGCCTGTGCTGGGCGTTCCCGTCGAAAGCGCCGCGCTCAAGGGCCAGGACAGTCTTCTTTCCATTGTCCAGATGCCGGCCGGCATCCCGGTGGGCACGCTCGCGATAGGAAGGGCCGGCGCAGTCAACGCAGCCTTGCTGGCCGCCAGTATCGTCGGTCTTGGCGATGCCAAGATCATGGCGGCACTGGAGCGCTGGCGGGCTCGCCAGACCGGGGCTGTGGCGCGCACGCCCTCGGATACGCCTTCCGTTCCTCACCGCTAGAAGATGAGCCGAAATCTTCCTTTCCTCCCCGCTCCGCGGGGAGGTGGCCGTAGGCCGGAGGGGTCATGGTCATGGGCAGCCGTGATGGCGCTCATGGCCCCTCCGCCCCTGCGGGGCACCTGGGCGCTTTTGGCCGCGAAGCGGCCAAAACGCCGACCTCGTAGGACGAGGGGAGGCACGTGACACACGAAGTCCTGCCGCCCGGCTCGACCATCGGCATCCTGGGCGGCGGCCAGTTGGGCCGCATGACCGCCCTCGCCGCGGCGCGGCTGGGCTATCGCTGCATCGTCTATGCGCCCGAGGATCATTCGATCGCGGGCGACGTCGCGGCCGGCCACGTGAGCGGCGCCTACGACGACGCGGCCGCCCTGGCCCGCTTCGCAGCGCAGGTCGATGTCGTCACCTACGAGTTCGAGAACGTGCCCGAGGCCGCCGTCACGGCGTGCGAAAAGCTGAAGCCGGTACGCCCCGGGGTGATGCCCATCCATGTCGCGCAGCACCGGCTGCGCGAAAAGGAATTCTTCAAGAAGCTCGGCATCGGCACCGCCGACTATCAGCCGATCACGAGCGAAGCCGACATCGAAGCAGCCACTGCCCTGCCGGGCATCCTGAAGACGTGCACCGAAGGCTATGACGGCAAGGGCCAGGCGCGTGTTTCAGACCGCGCCGGACTTTCAGCGGCGTGGCAGAAGCTCGGCAAGCGGGCCTGCATACTGGAGACGCTGGTCGACTTCCGCTGCGAGATCTCGGCCATCGTGGCGCGCGGTCTCGATGGCGCGACGCGCTGCTTTCCCATCGGCCTGAACGATCATCGCGACGGCATCCTGCGCACGACGACCGTGCCGTCGGACCTGCCGGCCGAAACCCTGGCCACGGCCGAGCGCTTCGGGCTGGCGCTGGCGCGCGGGCTCGACCTGGTGGGGCTGGTGGCGCTGGAGATGTTCGTCACGCGCGACGGGCGCGTGCTCGCCAACGAGATGGCGCCGCGGCCGCACAATTCGGGGCACTGGACGATCGATGCCTGCGCCACCAGCCAGTTCGAGCAGCTGGTGCGGGCGATCTGCGGCCTGCCGCTGGGGCCGGTCGAGGTGCTGGCGCCGTCGCGCATGGTGAATTTGATCGGCGAGGAGGCCAATGACTGGCCACGCTACCTCGCCGACCCGACGGCGCGGTTGCATCTCTACGGCAAGGCCACCGCGCGGCCTGGCCGCAAGATGGGCCATGTCACCTTCTTGCCGTCGTCCGCGCCGTCCCGCCGGTCCACGACCTGACCTGGGATTTCAGCTTCCCGATCTTCATCACGTCGTCGATGCGGCGGTCGAGGAAGCCCCAGGTCGCCTCGCTGCCGGGCGAGCGGTCGTTCAGCCAGTAGAGCAGGGTCGAGGAGTAGACGCCCGCCAAGGTCGCCCGCTTGGTGTAAAAGTTGAAATCCGCGCTGGTGTCGCCGGCCGCGTACCACATGGCGTCGACGGTCTTGTAGAGAAGTTTCAGCGCCAACCCTGCATTGAACGGCAGCGACAGCAGCGCCAGGGCGCGGCGCACCGCCTCGCGCTGGCCGGCATGGCGTTCCAGACGAATGCGCACGGCGCTCTTGATGCGCTCGCGCATCTTGAGGCCGGCCACGCCTTCCTTCTCCATGTCTTCGACCGTGCGCAGGTCGGCGCGCTCGCTGATATAGGTCAGGACCTGGACCGGCCCCCCGGGAAACAGCCGGTCGGCCTCGCCTGGCGGCAACTCGAGCTGGCGCGCGGCAGCCGACAGCGCCCCCCGGGTCCAGCCGTCGAACACGGCCTCGGCGGCCATGGCGTCGGCCAGGCGGTCGCGCAGCGGGGCGTCGGGGTCGCCCGCTTGTGGCATTTCTGGGGTATTTTCGACGCTCATGGGGGTAAATATAGGTGTGACACCGGGCTTCCACACCCCTTTCCAACGGTTCTGCCCTGTGATACCTACGCCGCCTCTCAATTGCGCCCGGAGTGTTTTCGGGGCGCCCTCTCATGCATGGAAGGAAGCGATCGAAGTGCAGGTTCTCGTTCGTGAAAACAACGTCGATCAGGCGCTGCGCGTCCTGAAGAAGAAAATGCAGCGCGAAGGGATCTTCCGCGAAATGAAGCTCCGCCGTAACTATGAGAAGCCCTCCGAGCGCCGCGCCCGCGAGCGTGCCGAGGCCATCCGCCG
>DATHNU010000990.1:0-2214 GCA_035485695.1 Reyranella sp.
CACCTGCTCGGTCCCGAGGGGCCGCTTGGCCGCATGCTGGCGGCCCACAAGCTCGGCTCGCTGATCCTGTGGGGACCGCCCGGCTGCGGCAAGACGACCATCGCCCGCCTGCTTGCGGAATCCGTGGACCTGCACTTCGAGCCATTGTCCGCGGTGTTCTCCGGCGTGGCCGACCTGCGCCGGATCTTCGAGGCCGCCCGCCAGCGCCGTAAGGACGGCAAGGGCACCTTGCTGTTCGTCGACGAGATCCACCGCTTCAACCGCGCCCAGCAGGACGGCTTCCTGCCCTATGTCGAGGACGGCACCGTCACCCTGATCGGCGCCACGACGGAGAACCCGTCGTTCGAGCTCAATGCCGCGCTGCTGTCGCGCTGCCAGGTCCTGGTGCTGCGCCGGCTCGACGACGCGGCGCTGTCGATCCTGTTGGCCAGGGTCGAGCAGGTGCTGGCCAAGAAGTTGCCGATCGACGAGGAGGGGCGACAGGCGCTGTTCGCCATGGCCGACGGCGACGGCCGCTACCTGATCGGCCTGGCTGAGCAGCTCGCCCAGCTCAAGGACAAGGCGCCGGTGCCGCCGGCCAGGCTGGCGACACTTTTGCAGAAGCGGGCGCCGCTCTACGACAAGGCACAGGAAGCCCACTACAACCTGATCAGCGCCCTGCACAAATCCCTGCGCGGCTCCGACGTCGACGCCGCACTCTACTGGTTCTCCCGCATGCTCGATGGCGGCGAGGACCCGAAATACATCGCCCGCCGCCTCGTGCGCTTCGCCGTCGAGGATGTCGGCATGGCCGATCCCAATGCGCTCACGCAGACCCTGGCGGCGTGGGATACCTACGATCGCCTGGGCTCTCCGGAAGGCGAGCTCGCCATCGCCCAGGCCGTGATCTATCTCGGCACCGCGCCGAAATCGAATTCGGGCTATACGGCCTTCGGCGCGGCCAAGCGGGCGGCCAAGACGCACGGCTCGCTCACGCCGCCGATGCACATCCTCAATGCGCCGACCAAGCTCATGAAGGAGATCGGCTACGGCAAGGGCTACGAATACGACCACAATGCCGAGGACGGCTTCTCGGGGCAGAATTATTTCCCCGACGGCATGGCGCGCGAGGAGTTCTATCAGCCGGTCGAACGCGGCTTCGAGCGCGAGATCCTGAAGCGCCTGGAATACTGGAAGAAGCTGCGCGAGAAGAAGCGTTCATAGCTGGGAGCGCGCCACTCCAGTGGCGCTCATGATCTTCCGGACCGCGGGCCTCCGGCCCGCTCATGCTCATGAGCGATTCGCGCGGAATTACCTCCGCGCTGAGAGGCTCGCGGTCAGAAGAGCATAAGCGCCACTGGAGTGGCGCGCTCCCAGCAAAGACGATGAGTCGCTTTACGTGCTGCCCAGGATGCTCGTCATCGCTTCATTGAGGCTCGCCACGGGATCAGCCGGCATCGCACGACTGCGCCATCCGACATAGCCATCCGGACGAACCAGCACCGCGCCCGTCTCGTCGAGACCGTAGGTCTCGAGCCAGTGGCCGTCGGTATCGGCCAGCTCGCTGTCGCCGATGCTGACGGTCCTGATGCCGAGGGGCTGAGCCGCCTCGCGCCACGCTGTGGCCGCCGCGCCGGTCAGCAGGACGAAATCTTTGCCGAAAAGGTCAATGGTCGACAGGCGCAGGCCATCGCGTTCGAGCTCCACATGCGGCGCGCGCGCGCCCGGACGCGCCGACGGGACGTAGTCCGTGATCGGATTGGCGACAGCGGGCGGCGCCGTCCCGTCAGGCACGACGGCGCTCGACTCGTACTGGGCGCCGAAGATCATGCCTTGTTCGTTGAGGTATTCGGGCCGGGCGCCCGCCGTGCCGGCCGCGCGATTGAGCCGGCCCATCGAGATGGCGTTGTTCAGGCTTTGCTGGGTGGTGATCTGCCCGAGCGGTCGACGTTCGTCGTGATAGGTGTCGAGCAGGCGCTGGCTTGCCGCGCCCTGCAGCACGCAGGCAAGCTTCCAGGCAAGATTGTGCACGTCCTGGACGCCGGTGTTCATGCCGAAGCCGCCGGTCGGCGGCATTTCGTGCGCGGCATCGCCCGCGAGGAAGATGCGGCCCGTCCGATAGCGCTCCGCCACGCGCGCCGAGGCGGTCCACGGCACGGTGCCCAGGATCTTGACATCGAGATCGGGAACGCCCGCCGCCATGCGCACGAGCTCCGCCGACCGTTCCGGGGTGAA
>DATHNU010000991.1:0-6019 GCA_035485695.1 Reyranella sp.
AGCGCGGCGCGATCCTCGCCGCGCTCGTAGAGCACATGCGCCTTGATGTGGGCGCCATGCGCGTTGTGCGGATTTTTTTCCATGCTGCGCTCGATCAGGTCGTAGGCCTCGTCGAGTCGGCCGACCTCCTCCAGGGCGAAGGCGTAGACCGCCTGGAACCACCAGTCGCCCGTGAGATCGGGGCGCAGCGCCTCGAGGAACGCCACCTGCTCGGGCTCGCGGCCCTGCCGGCCGCTGAAGCCGATCAGGCCGAACACGCCGGTGGCCGGCGCCGCGACCATGGCGTCGCGGGGATGCTGGGCGACGTGCGCGCGCGTCGCCGCGAAGGACTCGACCGGCTTGCCTTCTATGGCAAGCGCAAGTGCATCGATATGGCTTTGCTCGCGGGGCGTGGCGGCCGCGCCGAGCTCACGCGCGCGGGCCGCGGAAGCGCGTGCGCCCGCGACATCGGCCATGAGGAAGCGGGCGCGCGCCAGCGCCACATGGGCCAGTGCCAAGCCGGGATCGGCCTCGATGGCGCGCGCGAGATGCGCCGCATCGCCCGGCGCGGCCGACAGCACGCCGTCACAGCCGGCGACATAGGCGTCGCGCGCGGCCGTGGAAGAAGTGCTGATCGGCAGCCCGTATCGGTCGGCGAGCATGATGTTCGTTTCCCCTGGTTGCACCGTGGAGCACCGGTGATATGTCTCCAGCGGCAATTCTGTCGGATGCAGGAGGTCTCGTGTCCAGTGATTTGAAGGGAAAGGTCGCTCTCGTCACCGGCGCCAGCCGAGGGTTGGGCGAGGGCGCGGCGCGCGCACTCGCCGCCGCCGGCGCAGCGGTGATGCTGGTGGCGCGCGACGGGGCGCTGGCCGGCAGCGTGGCACGCGAGATCACCGCCAAGGGGGCTCGCGCCGAGGCACTGTCGTGCGACGTCTCGGACTATGCGGCCATGCAGAAGGTGGTTGCCGAAACGAAAGCGCGCCTGGGCGGCATCGACATACTGATCAACAATGCCGGTGTGATCGACCCCATTGCCGAGGTCGCCACCTCCGATCCCGCGGCCTGGGCGCAGAATATCTCGATCAACCTCATCGGCGCCTATCATGTGTTGCGCGCTGTGCTGCCCGACATGCTGGCCAACGGCGGCGGGTCGATCGTGAATGTCTCCTCCGGGGCCGCTTACCGGCCGCTCGAGGGATGGAGCGCCTACTGCGCCGGCAAGGCCGGGTTGGCGATGCTCACGCGGTCGATCGAGCTCGAGACGGCCGGCAAGGGGATTCGCATCTTCGGCTTCTCGCCGGGCACCATCGACACCGACATGCAGGTGAAGATCCGCGCGTCCGGCATGAACATGATCAGCCGCATCCCGCGCGGCGACCTCTCGCCGGTCGAGCATGCGGTGCGCGGCCTGATGTATTTGTGCACTCAAGCCAGCGACGACCTTAAAGGACAGGACGCCTCGATGCGTGACGAAGCCTTTCGGCGCCGCATCGGATTGGGCTGAGGCGCCTTGCCAGCGCCGACCCATGGCCTAGATTGGGCGTCGTGAAGCGCATTCTGCTGTCCCTTTCGGCGCTGATAATGGCGCTGCCGGCCCCCGCCGACGCGCAAGGCGGCGACGCGGCCTATTGCGCCCAGCTCGCCTTTCTCTATCGCCGCTACGTCGAGAACTCGCCGGGCCGCCAATACGACGCCGATGCGGCGATCGCGCTCGACGATTGCAAGAACGGCAACACGGCAGCCGGCATCCCGGTATTGGAGAAGAAGCTGCTCGAGTCCGGATTCACGCTGCCCGAAAAGCCGCCGCAATAGCCGATGCGCTCGATGCGCGATCTATCGCGCGTCCGTCCGCTTGAAGTCTCGAAAGCTTTGCCAGGATGCCGCGACCAAACCGGCGACTGTCGCGGTCCAGGCTGCAAGCGCCACCCACACCATGGCGTGCGATATGGCGCTCAAGGGCGGAAAGTCGGCGGCCAGCGAGAGACGCAGGCTGGCCAGGGCATACATGCCGAGCGGGAACACCAGGCTCCAGAGCATCGGCGTGTAGGCGAGAGGGACGCGCCGCACGCCGTGCTTCCAGATGCCGAGGAACACCAGCAGCGGAATCCACCACGTTGCCCACGCCCACATCGAGAGCGTCACGCCGTCGACGAAAGGCTGCATCGCTTTCAGGAACGGCATTCCGCTGTCGGCGGCGATGAGAACCGAGCCGGCATTGGTGCTGATCGCCGCGGCGCCCATGACCACCCACAGCAGCGGTGTGATGTCGTCGGGTCCGACATCGAAGAAGAAAAGTCGATAGGCGAAGAGCGCGATGAAAATGCCATAAAGTCCCAGCCCGACACCCCACAACATGTGGATGAGCACGAACACGGTGTCGCGGAGGTCGCCCATGGCAGGCGCGACGAGGGCGCCCAGGACGACCAGCGACTGGGTGCCGACGATGGCGTTCAGCCAGGCGCCGTGTATCACGTCGGCGCCGCGGGCGCTGTTGAGGAAGGTGAGGACGGCGAAGCTGAAATAGATCAGCACGATCCAGACGAGCAGGGCGAACAGCCACAGGCCGAGGGCCGCGGTCGCATGTCCGCGCAGGTGGAGGCCGACGCCGAACACATCGGTGCCGGCCACGATGGTGAAGAATGAGAAGACAACGCTCGGATTGATCAGGTCCGACCACGCGGCCTGCCGGAATCGGGTAAACCGGAGAACCGTAAGCAACATCAACCACGGGTAGGCAACGCTGTTGATGGCAAACAGCGCATCGGACCACTGGCGATGGCCTTCGAAGAACAAGCCGTTCGAGATGATCCCTGTGGCCATCACCAGGGCGAAGCACCCCGGATTAAGCGTCGCGATCTGAGCGCCGGCCCAGGTAATCGGCTTTGGCAAGACCGACGCTGTCTGTTCTGAAGGCGACATGGCTCCCGATCCATTAGAGGAAAGGGCCCATTGCGAAGCAATGGGTAGGTGAGGTGGTCGCCCAGGCATTCATGCTCTTCTCCGTGGCGCGTCTTTGCCGGTCACGCCGCCCATGAACGCCACGGAGCGGCGCGCTCCGAGCAAGGACGAAGATGTGGCGCCTCAACCTCGACCTCATTCTTCATGTCCCTCTCCCCCTTGGGGGAGAGGTTAGGTGAGGGGGTCAAGCCGGAGATTGACTCCTGCATCACCCCTCACCCAGCCTCTCCCCCAAGGGGGAGAGGAGCATGTGCCGCGATCTGCTGATAAGCACGCGATGTTTCTGGCGTTCCAGTCGAGAAGTGTGAAGGCCATAGCGAGCCATTTGGGGAGATGATAATCGCGATCAACTCGGTTGAAGGCAATGCACCGTTATTCGCCGCGCCGTGTCGTTGCGTGCCGAGGTGGCGGCCTGCTACATAGATTTTCGCCCGCGACACCATTGTCCCGCCTGGAGGATCCGTCTTGAGTGCTGGAGATCGACCGACGCGCCCGTCGATCTCCGATGGTCTCTTCTATTGGGTCGCCGGCGCCTGCGGCTTCGCCACCGGGATCGTGGGCGGGGCCTTCCATTTCACCGTCGATGCCCTGCTGCGCTGGCCGATCTGGCTCACCGAGCGGCTGGGCCCGGGCCCGCTCACGATCGCCACCGCCGCGGGCATCGCCGCGGTGGGCGTCACCTTGGCGTTTCTGCTGACGCGGTTCGTCGCACCGGAGGCCTCAGGCAGCGGCGTGCCGGAGGTTGAAGGTGCGCTCGAAGGGTTGCGTGAGGTGCGCTGGCGGCGCGTCCTGCCGGTGAAGTTCGTGGGCGGCGTGCTCGGCCTGTCGTCCGGCCTGGTCTCGGGGCGCGAGGGGCCGACGATCCACATGGGTGCGGCGATCGGTGCCGCCCTGTCGGAGTGGTTGAAACTGAGCCGCCTCGACCTCAACGCTCTGTTGGCCGCCGGCGCCGCCGCCGGCCTGTCTGCCGCCTTCAACGCGCCTCTGGCCGCCATCCTGTTCGTGATCGAGGAGACGCGAAAGCAGTTCCGCTACACCTTCCGTTCCTATGTCGGCGTGATCGCGGCGTCGGCAGCGAGCGCGCTCGGCATGGAGCTGGTCGGCGGCACCGCACCGCCGCTCAGGATCGACACGGCTTCCGTGCCGCTGCTGCTGCTGCCCAGCTTCATGGTGCTGGGCGCGGGCCTCGGCCTATTGGGCGTGCTGTTCAATCGTTGCCTGGTCACGGCACTCGACTGGCGGGCGGCGGCGTTCCAGCGCGCGCCTTTCGTCTTCGCCGTCATCGTCGGCGCCGCCGTGGGAGCGCTGGCGATCGTCCTGCCGTTCGCGGTCGGCGGCGGCGAGACTTTGATCCCGAGCATGGTCGTGACCGACCTGCCGATCCTGACCCTGTTGCTGATCGCCGGCGTGCGCTTCGTCGGCACCATGGCGAGCTATCCGGTGGGCGTGCCGGCCGGCATTTTCTCGCCCATGCTGGCCTTCGCCACCATGGTCGGCCTGATCGCCGGCGCGCTGATCGAGATGCTGCTGGCGGCGGTGTCGCTGCCCGTGCCGCCGCTGATCGGCGCGGCCTTTGCCGTCGCCGCCATGGGCGGGCTGTTCTCGGCCACCATCCGCGCGCCGCTGGTCGGCGTCGTGCTGGTGGTCGAGCTGACCGGTGGCTACGAACTGATCCTGCCGGTCATCATTACCTGCGTGACGGCCCATGTCGTGGCCGAGTGGCTGCACGGCCGGCCGATCTACGAGGTCTTGCTGGAACGGAGCCTGCGGCTGACGGGCCAGGTGCCGCGTGCGCCGTCGACCACGGTTTCGTCGCCGGTCGGGATCGATGAGCCTACGATGCTGCGCGATCCCCTTGATCCCGACGCCGCGCGCCGCGATCCTGATTGAGGGTTTTTGGGGAAGCATTCATGGCTGTTGGCAATACACGCAGGGTCATCGCGGCCGGCGCCATCGGCAACGTGCTCGAATGGTACGACTTCGCCGTCTATGGCTACTTCGCCGCCGCCATCGGCCGCGCCTTCTTTCCGCAGGAGGACAAGGTGGCCCAGGTGCTGGCGGCCTTCGGCATCTTTGCCGTGGGCTTCCTGATGCGGCCGGTGGGCGGCGCATTGATCGGCTATATCGGCGACCGCTTCGGCCGGCGCGCCGCGCTCACCTTCTCGGTGGCGGCGATGGCGGTCCCGACTTTTCTGGTCGGCGTCCTGCCGGGCTACCAGACGCTGGGCGTTGCAGCGCCGATCCTGCTCACGCTCCTGCGCATGATCCAGGGCCTGTCGGTGGGCGGCGAATACACCACCTCCATCGTCTTCATGGTCGAGCATGCCCGGCCCGAGCAGCGCGGCCTGATCGGCGCCATGGCGGGCTGCGGCGCGGTCGGCGGCATCCTGGCGGGGTCGGCGACGGGCGCCGTGCTGGCTGCGGCGATGCCTTCCGAAATGCTGGAGGCCTGGGGCTGGCGCATCCCCTTCCTGATCGGACTGGTCGTGGGTCTTGCCGGCTTCGCGCTGCGGCGCGGCATCCAGGAGGAGGTGAGCGCCAAGAAACTCGACCATTCGCCGCTGCTCGATACGCTGCGCCATCACGGGCCTTTGCTGCTGCGGCTTGCCGGACTCTCGGTCTTCAATTCGGTCGGCTTCTACCTGATGTTCGTCTATATCGTGAGCTGGCTGCAGTTCGCCGACGGCGTGGCGCCGGCGCGGGCGCTCGAGATCAACAGCGTCAGCATGCTCGTGCTGCTGCCGTTGATGATCGGCATGGGCTGGTTCTCCGACCGCATCGGCCGCCGGCCCGTCATGCTGGCCGCCACGGCATTCGCCTTCGTCGCCGCATGGCCGCTATTCTGGCTGATGCATCATCCCGATCCGGCGCTTGTCCTGCTGGGCCAGCTCGGCTTCGTGCTGTCGGTCGGCACCTTCATCGGCTGCCAGCCCGCGGTCATGGTTGAAGCCGTGCCCTGGCAAGTACGCTGCACGGCGATCGCGCTCGGCTACAACGTCACGCTGGGCGTGATCGGCGGCCTCAGCCCGCTGGTCGCCACGTGGCTGGTGGCGCGCACCGCCAACGACTACAGCCCGGC
>DATHNU010000992.1:0-2493 GCA_035485695.1 Reyranella sp.
TTTCCTTGATGGAGGAGCTGGAGGCCGTCGATTGGTACAACCAGCGCGCCAAGGCGACAAGCAATCCTGATCTGCGCGCCATCCTCGAGCACAATCGCGACGAGGAGAAAGAGCACGCGGCGATGGTCCTGGAGTGGCTGCGTCGCGGCGATCCAAAATTCTCTTATCATCTCAAGACCTACTTGTTCACCAAGGGAGCTCTCACCGGGATCGAGGCCGTTGCGGAGCATGGTGGCGGCGATGACGGCGGCATGTCAGGGTCCGGCAGCGAAGGCAGCTTGGGCATCGGCAGCCTGCGGCCGGCCGAGGGACGGGGATCCAAATGAAGAACCATCTTTTTCGCGATCGCGCGCCCATCACCGAAGCCGGCTGGGAAGAAATCGAGAAGGAAGCCAAACGCACGCTGCGCGCCTTGCTGGCAGCCCGCCGCGTCGTCGATTTCCGCGGGCCGCTCGGCTGGGGTGCGTCGGACGTCGAGCTGGGCCGGGCAGATCCGATCGCCTCGCCAACCGGCGGCAAGGACGTGCAGGCGCGCCTGCGCCGCATCCAGCCGCTGGTCGAGCTGCGCATTCCTTTCGAAGTGACCCGCGCCGAGCTTGATGCCATCGATCGCGGCGCACGCGATCCCGATCTCGACGCTGTGACGGCGGCGGCGCGCGAAATCGCCATCGCCGAGGACCGCTCGATCTTTCACGGCTACAAGGCCGCGCAGATCACCGGTATCTGCGAAGCCCGCCACGATGTCGCGGTGCCGCTGGGCTCGAGCCACGCCGACTATCCCGGCGCCGTCTCGACCGCGCTCACCAAGCTGCGCGATGAGGGCATCGAGGGTCCGTTCGCCGTGGTGCTGAACGAGCAGCTCTACAAGGATCTCGCCGCGCGCACCGACGGCGGCTACCCGATCCTGAGCCACGTCCAGCGACTGGTCGACGGCGAGATCGTGTGGGCGCCCGGCCTCGACGGCGGGCTGGTGATTTCCCAGCGCGGCGGCGACTTCGAGCTCTCGGTCGGCCAGGACTTCTCGATCGGCTATTTCGACCACAACAGCGAGCGCGTGCGGCTCTACATCGAGGAGAGCTTCACCTTCCTGATCCTGACCGAGCAGGCTGCCATTCCGCTCAGCACCGGCGGTGGCAAGAAGCCCTAGCCGAGAGCATGTTCCGATACGGCGGACTCATGTCTCGCGGGACCGCGGGCCTCCAGGCCCGCTTCATGTGCTTTGATGACGCCGCAGATATGAGTATGAGCGGGCCTGGAGGCCCGCGGTCCGGCAAGACGCTCTAACTGGACAGTTCTAGCCGCGTCGACGCGCGGCGGGGCCGGCCTGGGCCAACCGCTGGCAAAGTCGGCGGGCAATCGTCTCGTCGGGCAGCCCGGTGGTCTTGCACTGGATTTCTGCGTCGAGAATCACCTGCAGCGCCGCGCTGAGGCGCGGCAATGGCCAGGCGCGAACATGGCGCTCGAAGCGCTGGCGCACCGGTCCACCGCGCGGCAGGCCGCGCGCCTTGAACATCGCGGCTTCCAGGTTGCTGCCTTTCGCGACGTGGCCGGCCACGAGGTGGAGCTGGTCGGCGTGTCGCTGCAGGGCGCGGACGAGCTGCACCGGATTGCCGCCCTCCGAGAACACGCGATCGAGGGCGCGGTCGAGGGCGACAAGTTCGCCGTCGAAGGTGGCGGCGATGACATCGTCGATGCCGATGGCAGCGGTGTCGCCCAGCACGGCGATCGCATCGCCCAGCGCCACGGTCTTGCTGCCGTCGCCTTCCTTGTAGAGTAGGAGCTTGTCGACTTCGCTGCGGCTCTGGCCGCGATCGCCGCCCAACCGCTCGACGATCCAGTCGAGCGCATCGGCCTCGACCGTGAGCCCGCGGGCGCGCGCCGCGCTCTCGACCAGCCCTTCGAGCGCGGCTTCGCCGTCCATGTAGCAGGGCAAGGCCGCCAGGCAGTCCTCGGTCTCGGCCAGCGCGCGCAGCGCCGAGCGCGGCGTCAGGTTGCCGCCCTCGATCACGATCAGCGCATCGCCGGCCGACGCAGCGGCCAGATTTTCGAGCGCCGCCGCCGCTTCCTCGCCGGCCGGCCGGACTCGGATCACCCGCCGCCCGCCCATCAGCGACATCGCCCCAAACTCATCGGCCAGTCGGGCCGGGTCGTTCTTCAACGCGTCGCCTCCGATATCGACAACGCGAAACGGGTCCTTGAGGTCCTCGCACACGGTCTTGGCCAGAGCCACCGCGCGCTCGGCGATCAGGCCGTCATCGTTGCCGTAGACGACCACGCCGCGGATCCTGGGATCCGGCTTTTTCAGGAACGCTTCGACCTGGCGCGGCTCGATCTTCACGCAGGGCCCTCGGGCGTGGCGATCAGGTCTTTTCCGGCTCAGGCTCGACGTCGGTCGGCGGCGCTTCGCCGGCATTCTCCAGCCGGGCGCGTTCGCGGGCCTCTTTCTTGGCCTGGGCCTTCTCGGCGACCTTGATGGCCTTGAGGCGATCGCGT
>DATHNU010000993.1:0-5257 GCA_035485695.1 Reyranella sp.
AGGCCGAGCAGCGCTATCTTGAAGCGCATGTTGTTCCTCCCGATGAAATCCAGAAATTCCCCGCGGCGACCTTAGCGCACCGACTGGACATGGCTATAGCGCCGGCGGTCGATGCTGTGCCCAGGGTCGCGCGCGCTCGAGTAAACCGCCCAGCCGCAGCACATCGGTCTCGGCGCCCCATTTTCCGACGATCTGGACGGAGGTCGGCAGGCCGTCGATGCCGAAGCCCGACGGCAGAGCGAGCGCAGGATGGCCCGTGAGGTTGAAAGGATACTGGTAGGAGGTCCAGCCCTGGCGGGTGATGCCGCACTTCACGCCGTCGACCACAACCTCGTCGTTGGCGGCATCGTGGGTCACATCGAGCGCGGTGCGCGAATTGGTCGGCGTAACCAGGAAATCGTAGCGCTCGAGCAGGGACTGGATCTTGCGGAACAGTGCCGTGCGCGCGAACTGGGCGTTGCGGAAATCGGCCAGGGTGAACTTGGCGCCGCGCTCCATGAAGGCCAAGGTCACGGGGTCCATCTGGTTCTGCCACTTCGGAAGGTACCGCGCGCAGAATACGGCGAAGTTCGCCTGGTAGAGCACCCGGCCCTCATACTCGATCCAGTCGATCTTTTCGGCGACCTCCTCGACGGCAGCGCCCATCTCCTGCCAGGCGGTGAGCGCCGAGCGCGTGTTGGCGCGCACGTCGGCGGCGATGCGTGGGTTGGCGGTGAGCTCGATATAGCCGATGCGCACGCCCGAGAGATCCTCGCCCGAAAGCTTGGGCGAGAGCGGCCGCTGTCCGCCGCCCGCGAGCGTCCACGGATCCTTGTCGCTGGGCCCCACCAGGACGGAATGCATGATGGCGGCGTCGGTGATGGTGCGCGCCAGGGGGCCGGCATAGACGTTGTTGCCGAAGGCGTCGCGCGAAGTGTCGGCGGGCACTGCGCCCAGGGTCGGCTTCAGCCCGACGAGGCCCGAGCACGAAGCCGGACCGCGCACCGAGCCCGCGCCGTCGGTGCCCAGCGCCAGCGGGCCCAGGCCGGCGGCGACCGCCGCCGCACCGCCGCCGCTCGAACCGCCCGGCGTGCGCTCGAGGTTCCACGGATTGCGCGTGACGCCGAAGGAGGGGCCGTCGGTCAGGCCCTTCACGCCGAATTCCGGCGTCGTCGACTTGCCGACGATGATGGCGCCGGCCGCGCGCAGGCGCTGCACCAGCACGTCGTCGGCCTGGGCGACATTGTCCTCGAAGATCGCCGAGCCGTGCCGCGTATGCACGCCCTCGACGTCGACAAGGTCTTTAATGCTGACTGGCACGCCGTGCAGAGGCCCGAGCCTGTCGCCCCGGGCCACGGCTTCCTCGGCCTTTCTGGCGTCGCGGCGCGCTTCTTCCGCCATCACCACGCGAAAGCAGTTGAGTCTGGGTTGGGTGCGATCGATCGCCTTCAGGACGGTATCGACATAGTCGACGGGTGAAAGTTTTCGGGAACGGATGAGGTTGGCGGCCTTCACGGCCGGCATGAAGAGCAGATCGGTATCGGACATGTGTCCACTCTATCCGATCCTCGACACGATCTGCCACGTGCGCTACGCCGCGCACCGATGTTCTCCCTGTTCGTCCTGGCGGCCCTGGCGGTCGTGGCCGTCGTGACCTCGTTCATCTCCGGTATCTTCGGCATGGCGGGCGGCATGCTGTTGATCGGCTTCCTGCTCGTGCTGCTGCCGGTGCCGGTCGCCATGGTGTTCCACGGCGTCATCCAGATCGCGGCCAACAGTTGGCGCGCCTGGCTGTGGCGGCATCACGTCAGGTGGAGCGTGGTGCTGCAGTTCGGGTCGGGCGCGGTAACATCGCTGATCGTCTTCTCGTTCTTCAGCTTCGTGCCTGACAAGGCGCTCGTGCTGATCGTGATGGGGCTGACGCCGTTCGTCGCGCTGGCGGTGCCGCAGCGCATCGCGCCCGACATCGAACGCGGTGGGCAGGCCTTCCTGGCAGGCGTCATCGGCGGCGCCATGCAGCTCGTGTCCGGTGTCACCGGACCGCTGCTCGATATCTTCTATGTGCGCACCGGCATGACCCGCCAGGTCAATGTCGCCACCAAGGCGGCGGCCCAGGTGCTGGGCCATCTCACCAAGGTGGCCTATTTTGCCGTCGTGATCGAAGGCCCGGCCGGGCGCGACCTCGAGCAGTGGCTCGTCATGGCCTATGCCGCCTGCTTCGCGGTGCTGGGCACCACCCTGTCACGCAGTTTCCTCGACCGTCTGTCGGACAGGCAGTTTTATTATTGGACGCGCCGCGTGATCCTGGGGCTGGGCGCGGTCTATGTTGGACAGGGACTTTGGCTCATGGTGACGCGATGACCGCTCTCGGCAAGGTAGACGTCAAGGACGAGGTGAGGGCGTTGCTCGACCGGCTGCCCGACGATTGCACGTTCGCCGACGTGCAGCGCGGCATTGCCGTGCTGATGTGGCCCAAGCAGGGCGATGGCAGCCTGAAGCCGCCCGAACGCCTCGACCCGGAAGAAGTGAAACGCCGTTTGCGCGAATGGCTGAAGTCGGAGAAGGACAAATGAAGGACAGGGTTTCGATCGACCTCCAGGACGGCGTAGCCGACGTCCGCCTGATCCGCGCCGACAAGATGAACGCGCTCGATCCGGCGATGTTCGAAGGCATCATCGCGGCCGGCGCGGAGCTGGCGAAGACGCAGGGCTTGCGCTGCGTCGTGCTGTCCGGCGAGGGCAAGGCGTTCTGCGCCGGGCTCGACATGGCAAGCTTCGCGGCGATGAAGCAGGACGGCGACGCGGTGCCCGGGGTGCGCGACCTCACGAAACGCACGCACGGCATCGCCAACCGGCCGCAGCAATGCGCCTGGCTGTGGCGCGAGCTGCCGGTGCCGGTGATCGCCGCCGTCCACGGCGTGGCCTTCGGCGGCGGCTTCCAGATCGCGCTGGGCGCCGACCTGCGCTACGCCACGGCCGACACGCGCTTCTCGGTGATGGAGATCAAGTGGGGCCTCGTGCCCGACCTCGCCGGCACGCAGCTCATGCGCCATCTGGCGCGCGAGGACGTCGTGCGCGAGCTCACCTACACCGGCCGCATCTTCAACGGTACGGAGGCGCAGCAGCTGGGTTTCGTCACCCGCGTGGTCGACGATCCGCGCGCCGCGGCGTTCGAGACTGCCCGGGAAATCGCCGGCAAGAGTCCCGACGCCATGCGGGCGGCCAAGCGGCTGCTCAATCTTGCCATCGCGACCGATGCAAAGGCGGGCTTGATGGCCGAATCGATCGAGCAGCAGAAGCTGATCGGCTCGCCCAACCAGCTCGAGGCCATCATGTCCAACCTGCAGAAGCGCGCCGCCAACTACAAGGATTGATCGGCGGGCGCCCGCACGCGCCTTAACCTCACCCTGAGGAGCGCGCGCAGCGCGCGTCTCGAAGGGTGGGCAACACCAAGACTGGCTCCCACCCTTCGAGACGCGGCCCTTCGGGCCGCTCCTCAGGGTGAGGACGATGATTGATCAGGAGGAACAGATGAACCGCCAATGGCTCTACGCCAAGCAGCCCCAAGGCAAGATCGGCGCCGACACGTTCGAATGGACCGAGACGGCAATCCCCGTACCGCGCGATGGCGAGGCGCTGGTGCAGACCCGCATGCTGTCGCTCGATCCGGCCAATCGCGCCTGGATGATGGGCAAGACCTATCGCGACGCGCTGGAGCCGGGCCAGGTGATGAGCGGCTTCGCCATCGGCGAGGTGGTCGAGTCGAGGACGGGCGGCCTCAAGGCCGGCGACATCGTCGAGGGCGACTGGGGCTGGCAGGACTATGCGGTCCTGCCGGCGCGACGCCTGGCCAAGCGCACCACCGAGGCGCCGCTGGAACTCCTGATCGGCCCGCTCAGCGTCACCGGGCTCACTGCTTATTTCGGGCTGCTCGAAGTCGGCCAGCCCAAGCCTGGTGATACCGTGCTGGTCTCGGCGGCGGCTGGCGCGGTCGGCACCATGGTCGGCCAGATCGCCAAGCTCGCCGGCTGCCGCGTCGTCGGCACGGCGGACGGCCAGGACAAATGCGACTGGCTCACGCGCGAGTTGGGCTTCGATGCCGCGATCGACTACAAGGCGGGCGGCGTACGCCGCGCGCTGGCGGCGGCCTGTGCCGGCGGCATCGACGTCTATTTCGACAATACTGGCGGCGCGGTGCTCGAGGCGGCGCTGTCGCTGATGAATTTGCGCGGGCGCATCGTCTGTTGCGGCAACGTCTCGCAATACGATGTCGAGAAACCCGCGCCCGGGCCGATGGCGGTGCCGGGCCTCGTGGTCACCAAGCGGCTCCGCATGGAAGGCTTCATCGTCATGGATTTCTACGACCGCCGCGCCGAGGCCGAAGCGCGTCTGGCGCGCTGGGTCGCCGAGGGCAGGATCAAGGCGGTGGTCGATGTCGTCGACGGGCTCGACAAGGCGCCGGAGGCGCTGATCGGTCTATTCGCCGGCAGGAACCGCGGCAAGATGGCGGTCAGAGTCTGACAGCAAGATTGTCATCCCGAGCGTAGCGAGGGACCTTTGCTCATGGCCTTAAAGGTCCCTCGCTGAGCTCGGGATGACAGCGTTGGCGATCCGGACTAACGCCCGACGAACACCGGCTTCCGCTTCTCCACGAACGCCCGCACCGCCTCCTTGTGATCCTCGGTGCGCGAGGCCTGCACCAGCCGCTCGGCCTCGCGGTAGAGCGCGGTCGGGTAGTCGACATGCAGCGCATCGTCGAGATTGTCCTTCATGTTGCGCAGCGCCACCCGCGGACCCTCGGCCAATGACTTGGCGAAGGCGAAGGCTTCCTCCTGCAGCCTGTCGTCGGCCACGATCCTGTTCACCAGCCCGATGCGCTCGCAGCGCTCGGCGTCGACCCGCTCCGCGGTGAACATCAGCTCGCGTGCCCGCACCGAGCCCACGGCGCGGGTCAGCAGCCAGGCGATGCCGTAGTCTCCGGAAAGCCCGACCCGCGCATACCCCGTGCTGACGAAGGCCGAGCGGGCGGCGATCCTGATGTCGCAGGCGAGCGCGATGGCAAGCCCGGCGCCGGCGGCCGCGCCCGGCAGCGCGGCGATGGTCGGCTTGCGCACCGCTACCAGCGCGCCGGTAAGCGCCGCCTGGCGCTGACGCAAATCGATAACCCGTTCGTCGAAGCCCATCTGGCCGCGCGGTCCACGGCCGCCCATGCCCTTGACGTCGCCGCCGCTGCAGAAGGCGGTGCCGGCGCCGGTGATCAGGAGGGCGCCGACAGCGGG
>DATHNU010000994.1:0-6482 GCA_035485695.1 Reyranella sp.
TGCTTCTTGGCGAGCTTGCGGAACGCCTTGCGGATGTCGTCGTCCGAGGCGGTCTTGGCCACGCCAAGGACGGAATAGGGATCGCTCATAACCGGCAAATGTGATGATGATTCAGGCGGTTGCAAGCCCCTTGCCGTTCACGGCGTCGGCGAAAAGCCGGTATTTCACGCTGTCGACCGACCATTCGCGGGCCCAGTTCACGAGATCGCCCCACGGATCGTTGAGCTTGCCCAGCCCCGACACCACCGCCACCACCGTGCCGACCTCGATACGGCCGGCCACCGCCAGCCAACCGCCCACGCCCAGCGCCACGGCGACCGCGAGGGCGTACATCAGGTTCATCGCCATGTTCATCGAATACTTGATCTTGTAGATGCCCATGTTGAGGGCAAAGACCCGCTGAATGCCCTTGTCGGCCGGTTCCCCCGTATCGACGATGCCGCCGCTCAGCTCCCGCATGGTGGTGATGCGCTCGCCGGCGCGACGGTTGATGGCCTGCTGCATTAGCGGCACGAACAGCATCTGCGGCAGCAGGAAGGCCACGCACAGCAGCAGGGTCCACGGCTCCAGGAAGGTCATGTAGCCGATCACGCTCACCAGGATGCCGGTCTGCAGCAGCGGCTCGGAGATCGCCATGCCGACGAAGCCACCGATCGGCTCGGCCTCGGCCACGACCATGGCGGTGTGGGTGCCGACTTCTCCGGCGTCCTGCGGATCGGCCTCGTGGCCCACACCTTTCTCATGGAGAGTGCGCCGCAGCGTCCGCACGGCGTCCTCGCTCACCCAACCGCGATAGACGTTGAGGGCGAGCTTGAAACCCTGCTCGAGGAGCGCGACGCCGCCATAGGCGATGGCCAGCCACATGATGGTGCGGGTGGCGCCATTCTTGATGGCGTCGTTGACGATCCGGCGTTGCAGCTCAAGCGGCACGGCGCTCAGGCCGAACACCGCCGCCGACAGGGCTGCGAGCCCCAGTTGATGGATGCCCGAGTTGCGGATCACGTAGCCGATGATCGTCCGCGGCAGGATGGGCCGGTCCATCTGGATTTAACGCTGCCGGCGGGTGGATGTTCCGCTGGGGGCGCGCGACTCCAGTCGCGCGTCTTCGTTCCGGCAGGAGAAGATCGCGCCACTGGAGTGGCGCGCCCCCAGCGCAGCCTTAAAGTCCGAGCATCGCTTTGGCGATGATGTTGCGCTGGATCTCGTTCGAGCCGGCATAGATCGTCGAGGCGCGGTTGTTGAGGTAGAGCGGCATGGCCGTGATGCCCCATTCCGGCGTCGCGCTGGGCGCATTGTGGCCCAGCATGCGGGCTTCCGGCTCGAAGGGCGCGGCGTACCAGGCCAGCGCCTCGACGCCCAGATGATCGAGCTTTTGCAGGGTCTCGCTGCCGCGGATCTTCATCGCCGAGGAAACCGCACCCGGGTTCTTGCCGCGGCTGAGGTCGGACAGCACCTGCATCTCGATCATCTCCAGCGCCTGCACTTCCATCTCGGCCTCGGCCAGCCGCTCGGCAAAGCCGCGCTCGCCCAGCAGCCGGCCCGACCCGTCGGCCGCCTCCTCGCGCGCGATGCGCCTGATGTCCTCGATGCGGGCATAGAGGTTGGGCGTGTAGGCATCGCCGCCGCGCTCGAACTCGAGCAGGTACTTGGCCTCCGTCCAGCCGGCATTCTCCGGGCCGATGCGGTTGGCGACCGGTGTGCGCACATTGTCGAAGAACACCTGGTTGACCTCGTGATCGCCGGCCAGGGTCAGGATTGGCGCCACGGTGAGGCCGGGCGTCTTCATCGAATCGATCAGCACAAAGGAGATGCCGTCCTGCGGCTTGCCTTCGGCCGAGGTGCGCACCAGGCAGAACATGTGGTCGGCGACATGCGCGCCCGTCGTCCAGATCTTGGTGCCGTTGATGACGTAGTCGTCGCCGTCCCGCACGGCGCGGGTTTTCAGGCTGGCCAGGTCGGAGCCCGAGCCCGGCTCGGAATAGCCCTGGCAGAACACGATATCGCCCGACACGATCGCCGGCAGGTACTTGGCCTTCTGCTCGGGCGTGCCGTATTTCATGATCACGGGACCCACCATGCGCAGCCCCATGGCGAAGATGCGCGGCGCATCGGCCGCCGCGCTTTCGCGCGCGAAGAGATAGCGCTGGGTGGCGTTCCAGCCGGTGCCGCCATATTCCCTGGGCCAGGCGGGCGCCGACCAGCCGCGCTGGGCCAGCACCTTGTGCCAGCGCATACCGGCTGCAATATCGGCGAACACGCCGCCCGTCTTGCGGCCGGCCTCGCGCAGGTCCTCGCTCAAATTCTCGTCAAGGAAACGGCGGACCTCGTCGCGGAAGGCTTCGTCCTCGTGGCTGAGCGCAAGATCCATGGGCGTCCTCCCGCCATCCGGTTCGCCGGACGGCTTCCCGGAGGCTAACGGTGGGCGCGGCGGGACGTCCAGAGCAAGGCTGACAGCGGCTTCCGACGAGCGGTACACTTCCGGGCCAGCGTCCTGAGCCGTAGGCGAGAGATCTTTCGGCGGCATGAAAGGTGCTTCGCTTCGCTCGGCATGACAATCTTGGTTGGAGGCCGGCCATGCGAATGCTGCTCGCCCTGCTTACCTTTCTCCTGCTCACGCTTCCCGCGGCCGCGCAAGACAAGAAACAAGTCGACCTGGCGCTTGCCATGGCGATCGACATTTCCGGCAGCATCGACCCCGACGAGGCCCATCTGCAGCGCGAAGGCTACGTCCAGGCCTTCCGCGACCCGGTGATCGTCAAGGCGATCCTGGGCGGCAGCAACGGCCGCATCGCCGTCGCCTACTACGAATGGTCCGACGCCTGGGTGCAGCGCATCCTGATCGACTGGACGCTGCTCGACTCCGAGGAGGCGATCGCGGCCTTCGCCAGCCGCTTGGCCGCCGCGCCGATCTCGATCGCTCGCCGCACCTCGATCAGCGGCGCCATTCGCTACGCCATCCCGCTGTTCGGCCGCAGCCCCTACGAGGCCGAGCGCAAGGTGCTCGACATCTCGGGCGACGGCTCGAACAACGACGGCGCACTGGTCACCGACATGCGCTACGAGGCGCTGAAGGAGCGCATCGTCATCAACGGGCTGCCGATCATGAACGACCGGCCGAACCCGTTCGGCTTCCCGAGCGAGGCCGATCTCGACAAGTATTACCTGGCCTGCGTCACCGGCGGCCCGCGCTCCTTCGTCGAGGTCGCGCGCAACTTCGAGGACTTCCCCCGCGCCGTGCGCAAGAAGCTCCTGCAGGAGGTGGCCGACATCGGCCCGCGCGACGATTTCGACATCGGCAGCCTGGGCAGGCTGCGCGACGGCACGCAGCTCGCGCAAAGCAACAACAGCGGCAGCGGCCGCCGGACGGTGCGCGGCGACGACGACTACACCAAGTTCGTGCAGCCCGAGTACGAGCTCGGCTGCGACGTCGGCGAGCGGCGCAGCCGCGAATTCTGGCAGCGCCGCTTCGGCGTCACGCCGGACTGAGGCGGCAAACCCTCCACCGCTCCACCGGCACTGACACGAGACGGTCACTGCGCTGCAACACCGTCCTCCTAGGGTCGCCGTGCGCCCGGCCGGCCAAGCCGGCCGCGGCGCCCACCCTCACGGAGGTCAGCATGGCCAAAGACAAGATCATCGAGCATCACAAGGAAGCGGCCGAGCATCACGAGCATGCCGCCAAGCATCATCGCGAAGCAGCCAAGCATCATGAGGCCGACTCGCACGAAAAGGCCGCGCACCATGCCGGCGAGGCGAGCAAGCATCACGCCGAGCATCACGGCAAGCACTGAGGCGAGATCGACGGTTCGCGGGCCGTCGCCGTGCCCGCGAACCGGTCAACGCCGGCGCAGCGCCAACCCCAGGCGGTCGAGCATGCCGATCGTGACCAGGAGGCCGGCCGTCACCAGCGCCAACCCGGCGATCTGCAGCGTACTGGGGATTTCACCCACAATCGGGATGCCGATCAGGACCGACACCGCCGGCACGATCGCTGGGAACAGCACCGCCCGGCTGACGCCCAGAAGAATGACCGCTCTCGTGTAGGCGACCATCGTCACCACGCCCTGAAGCCCGCCCTGGACCAGGCCTTGCAATGCAAGCGTCGCGACCGGCAGCGCCGCCACGTGCGCCATTCCGGCCCACAGCAGGTAGGTCGGCGTCGCCACGACCATCGACAGCACGGAGACGACGGCGGTGGCCCGTAGAGCCGGCAGCCGCCAATGGCGCAGCAGCAGGGTAAAGCACGCCCACAGCAGGCTCGACAGGAAGAACAGCAGGTCACCCACCCAGGCGCGGGCGCCGGTGTGGGCAGACGATCGCGCGATGCCGTCCCAGCCGATCAGTCCGATGCCCAGCAGCACGATCGCGGCGCCCACCAGATGCGCCCGGCTCAGGCGTTCGCGCAGGAAAATCGCCGCGCCGATGGTGCTGACGATGGTGACGGTCGAGGGTGCGATCACCGCGCCGTGGGCCAGCGGCGCGAAGCCGTAGCCGCCGGTCTGCAGCAGCGCGAACGGCGCGCCGCCCAGCAGCGTCAGCAGACAGGCACGCCGCCAGCCTATCCCGGCCAGAGTCGGCAGCCGCCAGCGCAGCAGCAAGGGCAGCATGATCGTGCCGGCGACCAGGAAGCGCGCGAAAATCATGTCCGGCACGGCGAGGCCGCCCACGACCCCGGCGCGCGCCGCGGCGAACGACAGCGAAGCGCCGAGCGCCATGATGCTTCCCGACAGGAATCCCCAGCGCTCGCGCCTTGCCCGCTGCGCCTCGGTCGCCTGCGCCATGGCTTGGGCGGTAGCACGTTCGATGCCAGGCCAGGTACTATTTTGTAGCGCTCGTTCCAGAATCGTGTCTTGATGGGCTCATGGGCCGCCTGAAAGCCTTCGATGAGGACGAGGTCCTCGACCGCGCCGTCGATTGCTTCTGGCTGCGCGGCTACGAGGCGACCTCGGTGCGCGATCTGACGGAGCGCATGGGCATCGGCGGCGCCAGCCTCTACAACGCCTACGGCGACAAGCGTGCCCTCTTCGTCACCGCGCTGGCGCGCTACGCCGACCGCTCGATGCGCGAGCGCATCGCTCGACTGGAGAAAAGCGGTCGGCCGAAGGAGGCGATCCGGGCGTTCCTCGCCGAGATCATCGACCGGTCGCTCGATGACCCCGACCGCAAAGGCTGCCTGCTGGTCAATTCGGCGCTCGACGTGGCGCCGCACGATGCTGAAATCGGCCGGGTCATCGCCGGCTGTTTCGCCGAGCTGCGCGCCTTCTTCCGCCGCAACCTCGAGGCCGCACGCGCTGCGCACCAGGTGCCGCGACAGACCGAGCCGGACGAACTGGCGGGGCATCTGCTGGGCGTGGTGCTGGGGGTTCGCGTGCTGGCGCGCACCGGCGCCAACCGCGCGCAACTCGAGGCCGTCGCCCGGCCGGCACTGCGCCTGCTCGCGATGCCGCGGCGCCCGCGACGCAAGGCGTCGCCCCGGAGGCTGCACTCTTGACCGGTCGCGCACAGACCATCGATCACCTGAACATCGAGGCGCTGTCGGCGCTGCCCGACGACACGCCGGTCGTGATGCTGAACCTGATGCGCTTCCGCGAGCGCTCGCTGGACGGCAAGGGCAGCGGCTGGGACGCCTACTTGCGCTACAGCGCGCTCGCCATCAAGCTCATCAAGGCGCGCGGCGGCACGATCACCTGGACCGGTACGGCGGAGGCCGTGGCGCTGGGCGTGGCGGAGGACAATCGCTGGGACTACGTCGCCCTGGTCCGCTATCCCTCGCGTGCCGCGTTCATCGACATGATGACGTCGTCTGATTACGCCCGGGCCAACGTCGAACGCGACAATGGCTGCGAAGCGCACACCATCATCGCCATCCGCGAGACCTACAACAGGCTGACCCCGACGAAGGAGTAGACAATGTCACTGGAAGACAAACTCGCAGCAACGCGCGCAGCCGGCGCCACCCGCATCCCCCCGGAACGCCAGGCCATCATGCATCGCGCGACCGAGGATCTGCGCAACTCCGGCATCCTCGACCGCATCGTCAAGGTCGGCGCCCAGGCGCCGGACTTCGAGCTCGACAACCATGACGGCCGCCGCGTCTCGTCGGCCGAGCTTCTCGCCGGCGGCCCGATGGTCCTGTCGTTCTTCCGAGGATCGTGGTGACCCTACTGCGTGCATGAGCTGGAGGCTCTGCAAGACGTCTATGCCGACATCGCGGGCCTCGGCGCCTCGCTGGTCGTGATCTCGCCCGAGTTGCCGCAGCGCACGACAGCCATGGCGGCCCGGCACAAGCTCACCTTCCCGATCCTGTGGGACGAGCAATCGCGGGTGGCCGACGCGTTCGGCCTGGCCTTCACCCTGCCCGACGACCTCAAGACGGTGTATCTCGGCTTCGGCAACGACCTCGCCGTGCGCAACGGCGATCCGTCCTGGCGCCTGCCGGTGCCGGCGCGGTTCGTGATCGATGCCGGCGGCATCGTGCGCTC
>DATHNU010000995.1:0-7150 GCA_035485695.1 Reyranella sp.
CCGTTGGCGACGGTCTCGTTGGCGATGAAGCCCGACGCGCCGGTCTTGGTGTCGACGATCACCTTCTGGCCGACTTCCGGCGTCACCGCGTCGGCCAGGATGCGGCACAGCAGGTCGGCCGTGCCGCCCGGCGCAAAGCCGCAGTAGAAGCGCACGTCACCGCCGATTTTGCTTTGTGCCCAAACCGGGGCACCGGCGAGCGCGGCGGCGCCCGCGCCGACGAAAATCCTGCGTTTCATTTTGTTTCCTCCCAGAAGCCAGACAGCCTAGCATGGGCACCGATGTCCCTGCTCCGCCGCCGTTCCGCAATCGCCGGACTTTCCTCGCTGCCCTTTGCGGGTGCAGCTCTCCCATCCGCCCGCGCGCAGACGGCAGATTTCCCTGACCGGCCGCTGCGCTTCGTCGTCGGTTTTCCGCCGGGCGGCCCCAACGACCTGCTGGCCCGTATCGTGGCCCCCGGTGTCGCCGATCGGCTGAAGCGGTCGGTGGTGGTTGAGAATCGCGCCGGCGCCAACGGCGAGATCGCCGCGGCCTCGGTCGCCAAGGCACAGCCCGACGGCAGCGTGTTCATGCTGGCCTCGAACGGCTCGACCACCGTGGCGCCCGCGCTCAATCCCAACCTTTCGTACGACGTGCGCATCGACTTCGCCGCGGTGGCGCCCGTCGGCATCAACCCGATGCTGCTGGTCGTGCGGCCCGACCTGCCGGCCAAGAACGTGACCGAGCTTCTGGCGATGGCCCGCGAACGGCCGGGCAAGCTCAACGGTGCCTCCGCCGGCGCCGGCGGCGCCACCCATCTGGCGCTCGAGCTCTTCAAGTCGATGGGCCATGTCGACATCGTGCACGTGCCCTACAAGGGCGGCGGACCGGCCATGGCCGACCTGATGGCAAGCCAGGTCGACATCTATTTCGGCGGCCTCTCGACGGCGCTGCCGCACGTCAAGGCGGGCAAGCTGCGCGCCCTCGGCCAGACGTCGCGGGCGCGCTCGGCCGCCGCGCCCGACATCCCGACCATCGCCGAATCAGGGCTGCCCGGTTACGAAGCCGCCATCTCCTACGGCATCTTCCTGCCTGCCGGCACGGCGCCCCCTTTGGTCGATCGCCTGCACGCGGCGGTCGACTCGACGATTCGGTCGCCGGAGATCGCGCAGAAATTCATCGAGCTCGGCGCTGATCCGCAGTTCGGCACGCCGGCCCAGTTCGCGGCCTATGTCGCCGACGACTACGCCAAGTGGGCCCGCCTCGCCAAGGAAGCGGGCCTCAAGGCGGAGTGACAAGGCACGGCTGTTGTCATTGTGCGTGGATCAGAATCAACCTCATGCTGAGGAGGCCACGAAGTGGCCGTCTCGAAGCATGGGCAACAGCATGACTGAGGCCCACCCTTCGAGACGCGGTCCTGCGGACCGCTCCTCAGAGTGAGGTTTGTCTTGAGATTCGCCTGACGGCTTCGCCGTCACTTCACCGACGAGAACGCCGTCGGCATGAGGAACTGGTTGGAGACGTTGGCGACGATGGCGCCGTCCTTCTCGGTCTCGGCGCGCTTGGCGTGCCACTCCGGATCGGCGGCGAAGGCGTTCCACTTCTTCTCGCGGTCGGCGAGCGACTCCCAGGCCAGCAGGTAATAGAGCTCCATGTTGGACTCGCCCACCAGGGTGGTCCAGAAGCCGGCCTGCTTGATGCCGTGCTTGTCCCACAGCTTCAGCGTGATGGTGGCGAAACGGTTGATCAGCGCCGGCAGGCGGCCGGGCACGCATTTGTAGACTCGCAGTTCGTATATCATCTCTGTCTCCTTCTGGTTCGGATTAGTACTGAGCGTCGAAGCGCGGCACGAAGCCGCTTCCCTTGTGATCGATGTGGCAGGTAAACGGTGCGCCGAAATGGCAGGGCATCAGCCGCGCGCCCGAACCGGCACAGTGCTCCAGCGCGTCCAGCCTGCTCTTGTGCGCGCCGATGGCCTCGGCGCAGGCGAAGGAATTCCACTCCGGGTGATAGACCTGCAGCGCGTGATGCAGGATGTCGCCGCAGAACAGCCCCTTCTCGCCCTTCGATTCGAACTTGATGGCGATGGTGCCGGGCGTATGGCCGGGCGCCGGCTCGACCTTGAGATTCTCGTCGAGCTGGGCGGCGCCCTCCACCATCTGGGTCAACCCCGCCTCGACCACCGGCAGTACCGAGTCGCGGAAGGAGCCCGCATTGACCGGTCCGGTCTTGGGATCGTTGTCGAGCTTCAGGTAGTGGTCGTAGTCGGTGCGGCTGAATACGTACTTGGCGTTCTTGAAGGTCGGCACCCACTTGCCGTTCTCGAGCCTGGTGTTCCAGCCGACATGATCGACATGCAGATGAGTGCACATCACCATGTCGACCTGGTCGGGCTCGACGCCGGCCGCCTTCAGCCGTTCGAGATACTTGGTTTCCATCAGATGCCATTTGGGCCGGTGCGGGCGCGGCTTATGGTTGCCGACGCAGGTATCGATCAGGATGCGCTTGCCGCCCACCGTCAGCAGCCAGCTATGGACGCTGAGCTTCAGCGAATTCGAGGACTCCTCGTAGTGGCTGGGCATCAGCCAGTCGCGGTGCTGCTGCACCACCTCGGGCGTCCAGTCGGGAAAGAACATCTTGGCGTCGAAGTTGGGCTCGTAGGATTCCTCGATGCGCTGCACCGTGGCAGCGCCCAGCTTCACTTCGGTCATGTCTTCCTCCCGACCAGGCGAGCTTAGGTCGCCGGGCGGGACTCGGGAAGGAGGGTGTTTCGTCCGTTAAAACAGCCGGGCGGCGGCTTTCTCGGCGCGCCGCCGGCCACCGATCGCCGAAACCACCCCGAGCGCCGAGCCGAAGAGCTGCAGCCCGCCCAGCCTGACGCCGATTCCCCGAGAGTCGAGACTGTCGGGGGAGAAGATCGAGAACGCGACGATCAGGCACAGGAACACCACGAGGGCGATCATGGTCCCGCCCAGGCCGATCAACACCGCTTCGCCCATCGAGCGGGCCAAACGCTTGCCGCCATACAGGCCGAAGGCGATCACCGTGGCAATCGTGGCGTAGTAGATGGCATCTTCCATGACGAAGACCCTCGATCGTTCCCGCGCCCCAAGGATACGCCTTTTGTCGCCGCGTTCAGCCGCGTGGTTGTATCAATTGAAGAATCGGAGCTTACTCCGGCGCCCTTGAAATCACTCCGAATCGAAATAACGCATGTCCGATCGCTCGCTCGCCTGGCTCTCCGCCGGGCAACTGTCGACGCTTTACGCCCGTCGCGAACTCTCTCCGGTCGATGCCGTCGAGGCGATGCTGGCGCGTGCAGCGGCGCTGCAGCCACACCTCAATGCCTTCGTCCTGATCGATGACGCCGGCGCACGCGCCGCGGCGAAGGCCTCGCAGGAGCGCTGGCAGAAGGGCGCGCCGCTCTCGCCGCTCGACGGCGTGCCGACGTCGATCAAGGACACCACGCCGGTCAAGGGCTGGCCGACGCGCTTGGGCTCGCACGCCACCGACGAGACGGCGGCGACCGAGAACGCCCCCGTCGTCGACAGGCTGCAGCAGGCGGGCATGGTCGTGCTCGGCAAGACCACGACGCCGGAGTTCGGCTGGAAGGCGCTGACCGATTCACCGCTGCAGGGCACCACCCGCAGCCCGTGGAACCTCAAGCACTCTCCCGGCGGTTCCTCGGGCGGCGCCTCGTCGCTCAGCGCCGCCGGCATCAATCCGTTCAATCACGGCAACGATGGCGGCGGCTCGATCCGCATTCCGGCGGCGCATACCGGACTGGTCGGTCTGAAACCCTCCTACGGCCGCATCGCACAGTATCCCGCCGATTCGGCCTTCGCCGACGTGGTGAGTCAGGGCGTGCTGTCGCGCACCGTGCGCGACACGGCGCTTGCCCTGAACGCGATGGCCGGTCCCGACCCGCGCGACTGGCGCTCGCTGCCGGCCGATCCGCGCGATTACACGATCGGGCTCGAGGACGGCGTGCGCGGCCTGAAACTCGGCCTCAGCCTCGATTTCGGTCACGTCAAGGCCGACCCCGAGGTGCGCGCACTGGTCGCCGCCGCCGCCAGGCGCTTCGAGGAGCTTGGTGCCATCGTCGAGGAGGTCGGTCCGCTGATCGAGCCCTTGCAGAATTCCTTCGAAGCGTTGTGGATCGGCAGCTTCGCCACCCGCCTTCGCCAGATCCCGACGCAGCTTCACGGCAAGCTCGATCCCGGCTTCCGCGCCGCCGCCGAAAAGGGGCTCGCCATCACGCTCGCTGACTACGCCAAGGCCTACGAAGCCAAGAGCAAGCTCGCGCGCGACATGGCCTTGTGGCATCGCCAGTACGACCTGCTGCTGACGCCGGTGACGCCGACTTCGGCGCCACCGGTCGAGACGCTCTACAACTCCGAGGCCTTTCCGCGCTGGACCAAGGGTGCGCCCTACACGCTGCCCTTCAACCTGACCGGCCAGCCCGCCGCCTCGATGCCGGCGGCCCTCACCGCGACCGGTCTGCCGATCGGCATCCAGATCGTGGGGCCGGCGCGCGCCGATCACCTCGTGTTGCAGGCGATGCGCGCCTACGAAAGCGCCGCGGGCTGGGCCTGGCCGCAAGCGAAAGTGCTGCAGACTTTGGCCGCATTCACTTGACGCCGCTGGCCGACAGGTGAAGCTTCCCTTCGATGCGGCCGTGGCTATCGACATCCGTTGCCGCCGCTCTTCTCGCGGCGTCGGTCTTCCTGTCGCCGGCCGCCGCCGAGACGGTCCACTTCCGCAGCGCCACCAGCCCTCCGACCCAGCTGCAACAGCGTTTCGCGCGTGAGCGCGGCCAGCCCATCGCCGAACAGCCGAGCGTCGAGTTGGTCGGCGAACTCCATCGGCCAGCCGGTGACGGCCCCTTTCCGGCCGTCGTCTCGCTGCACGGTTGCGGCGGGCGTGGGTCGAAGGAGGCCGAGGACGCGCGCAGTGCCCGCTTCGTCGAGCTCGGCTATGCGGTGCTGATCGTCGACAGCTTCGGCCCGCGCGGTGTCAAGGAAAGCTGCAGGGGTACCGGGCCGGCCGTAGATCGGGTCATGGACGCCTATGGCGGCCTGCTCTATTTGGCGGGCCTGCCGTTCATCGATCCGGATCGCGTCGCCGTCGTCGGCTACTCTCAAGGCGCAATGGTTGCGCTGTCCGCGGTCGGACTCGGCGGCGTCGAGACCCAATTCGACCGCCGCTTTCGAGCGGCCGTTGCCTACTATCCCTTGTGCACTGAGCGCACCGGCGCCGTTGTCGTTCCCACGTTGGTTCTGATCGGTGAGCTCGACGACTGGACGCCCGCCAAGGACTGCCGGGAGATGATGGCGCGGCGCAGCGGCGAAGGCGCCTCGCTGCGGCTCGTCGTCTATCCCGGCGCCTCCCACGCCTTCGACGCCGCGAGCTTGCGCGACAAGCCCCGGACCTTGCTCGGCCACCACCTCGAATACAACGAGGCGGCGGAGCGCGCCGCCTGGACCGAAACCGTCGCCGCCTTGCGTCAGGCCTTCGGGCGGTGACCCACGCGGATGTGACTTGGGCCTCGGCCGCGGCCTGCCCAGAATGCTCGCTCCAATCAGGGAGAGAAAAATGCAAAAGACAATTCGCATAGGCGGGCTTATCGCGGCAATCACACTGGTTTCTCTCGTCGGGGCGTCGCAGGCCCAGACGCCGCCGGCGGCACCGCCGCCTCAGCCGCCGCAGTTTCCCAACATGACCTTCTTCGTCACCAGCGTCGGTGGCCCGCAGGGCGCCAACTACGGCGGCCTCGAAGGCGCCGACCGTCATTGCCAGACCTTGGCCGCCAAGGCGGGCGCCGGCGCCAAGACCTGGCGCGCCTATCTCAGCACCCAGGCCGTGGGCGGCGCCACCGCCGTCAATGCCAAGGACCGCATCGGCAGCGGCCCGTGGGTCAACGCCAAGGGCGTGCAGATCGCCGCGACCGTCGCCGACCTGCACTCGGCCAACAACAAGATCGGTCCCGACACCATCGTCGCGGAGAACGGCCGCCTGATTCCCAATCGGCTCTATACCGTCAACCAGCACGACATCCTGACCGGCTCGCAGGCCGACGGCACTGCCTTCCCGGCGGACAAGGACATGACCTGCGGCAACTGGACCAAGAGCGGCGAAGGCAACGCGATGCTGGGCCACGCCGACCGCATGGGCCTGCGCGACGACGACGCGTCGAAGTCGTGGAACGCCTCGCACCCTTCGCGCGCCTGCGACGCGCCGTCCCTGGTAGCGACCGGCGGCGCCGGCCTGCTCTACTGCTTCGCGGCCAATTGAGACGCCGCTAGCTCACCGGCTCGCCGGTGATGAAGCAGAAGACCTTGCCGTAGGTCTCGCAGAGATGCGTGCCGTGATCGGGAGTCGACATCTCGATCACCTTGCCCTTCGGCACGACCAGCCATTCCCTGCCGTCCCAGGCGCGGTACAGCCCGTCCTCGCCCAGGAAGGACGGCGCCGGCCGGCAGTCGCCCTGCTTGCCGTCGGCCGATCCGTTGCAGCAGCGCGAGCCGATGTCGGGCTGCTTCAGGTCCTTGTACCAGTCGTGGTTCTCCGCATGGCCGTCGCCATGGCGACCGGAAGGCACGGCCGATTGCGCCATCACCGCCAGGGGCGACAGTGCCAGCACAAGCGCGAACCATTTCGGCGACACGACCATGGAGCGAACAGTCTACACCTTTCGACGTGGCATTTCGATTGCATGAATGGAGCGAAACAGCCGATGCGGCGTCACGGGAGGACAGCATGACCCACAAGCATATCCATATCGATCAGGGGGTGCCGCTCGTGCGCCAGGCCGACAAAGGCCACAATCGCTGGCATCCCGACATCGCCCCGGCCATACGCGTCGCCTCGGGCTCGTTGGTCGAGATGGAGACGCTCGACGGGCTCGACGGCCAGATCAAGCCCGGCACGACGGCGGCCGATCTCGCCGGCATCGAGATGGGTCGCGTCCATCCGCTCACCGGACCGGTGCATGTCGAGGGCGCCCAGCCGGGCGACCTTCTGGCGGTCAAGATCGAGCAGATCGTTCCGGCCAACCGCGGCTTCACCATGATCATGCCGGGCTTCGGATTCCTGCGCGATCTCTTCACCACGCCCTTCCTGGTGCATTGGGAAATGGCCAACGGCTTCGCCCAGTCGCCGCAACTGCCCG
>DATHNU010000996.1:0-3687 GCA_035485695.1 Reyranella sp.
CGCCACCGCCTGGTTGTCGTCGACCGGGACCACAGCCACGCGCCCCGTCACCTGCGGCGCGACGCGCACCATGTGGGCGTCGATGAAGGCATCGTCGGTCGATTCGTAGTCGCGCGCCTCGAGCCACCACGCCACGCCGACACCGATCGCCGCGAACCCGGCGAGGGCGATCACGACCCGCGGCAGGATCCTGCGCCGGCGGCGCGGCAAACGCGCGACGACCGGTGCCGGTTGCGGCGGCGCGAGCTGTGACGGCGAGGGACCGGGCTTCAGGGGCTGCTCGCCAATGACGGGCTGATCGGGACTCATCGATCCGTCCCCTTTCGCCGGCGTCGCGGACGGACGGCTGCGGCGCGGTTCACTTTCCCGCGGCCGGCTTTGCCGGGCAGGACAAGGCCGCGCGAGAAGAGCTGGACGTTGGCCAGGCACAAGGCGGCCGCATCGAAGGGACGTTCCTCGTGGCGCTCGAACGAGTGCCGCCACATCATGCCCAGCACCATCGGCGCCACGATGCAATAGGCGGTGCTCTCGACATCCATCGGACGGAACTCACCACGCGCGACGCCCAATTCAAGCAGCCGGCGGAACATGCCGAGGCCGCGCTGGATGACTTCCTCGAGATAGAAGCGGGCGATGTCGGGGAAATTGCCAGATTCGGCGACGACGATCTTGGGGATCGCGCTCGCCGGCGCAACCATCGCCGCCGACAAGCGGGCGACCAGTTGCTGCAGCACGACGGGCGCCGGCTCCTCGGACTGATCGACGAGCGCTTCGCCCAGCGCGATGTTGGGCACGACGGCCTGGCGCACCACGGCCTTGAAGAGCTCTTCCTTGTTGGGGAAGTAGAGGTAGAGCGTGCCCTTGGTGACGCCGGCGCGCCGCGCGACATCTTCTAGACGGGTCGCGGCGAACCCCCGCTCGGCGAAGCAGGCGAGACCGGCCGCGACGATCTCGCCCGGCCGCGCGTCCTTGCGCCGGCGCCAGCGCGTGGAGGGGACGGCGGGTTCGGTCGAAGTCATCTAAATAACTTACCAGACGGTTATTTACTGGGAAAGCCGCAAGATCGGCCTGCCGGCGCAGGCGGCGGCCGCCTGCTGCACGACGCGTGAGGCTCGAATGCGGCCGGCCTGGAAATGGGTCACAGTCGGCGGACCATGCACCTTCCCCTGCACGACGATTCCCGTCCGCCGCACACGACCTACAGCGCCGGCGCGGGAACGCCGCTCGGGCTTGGGCCCCTCGCCGGCAGCCGGCGCGCCGACGTGGCGATCGTGGGCGGCGGCATCGCCGGATGCTCGGCCGCCCTGCATGCCGCCGAGGCCGGCGCGCGGGTCGTGCTGGTCGAAGCCAACCAGATCGGCTGGGGCGCCTCCAGCCGCAATGCCGGCCATCTCCCACCCGCCACCAAGCACGATCCCGACGAGGTCATCGCCCGCTACGGCGCCGCCGCCGGCCAGCGGCTGATCGACGCCGCCGAGCAAGGCCCCACGGTCCTGGGCGAACTGATCGCCCGCCACGGCATCGACTGCGACTATGCCGTGCCGGGCATCATCATGGCGGCCCACACCGAGAAGGCGCTCAGCGCCCATGCCAGGCGCGTCGACTACTGGCAGGCGCGCGGCCGGCCGGTCGAGCTTCTGGACCGCCGGCAGGCCGCCGACATGATCGGCAGCGACTACTATCTCGGCGCCGCCATCGACCGGCGCGGCGGCAAGATCAATCCGCTGGCCTATGTGCGCGGCCTGGCACGCGCGGCGATCAAGGCGGGCGCCGCGCTGCACGAAGGCACGCGCGCCACCCAGCTCACGCGCGACGGCGGCAAGTGGAAGCTCACGACGGTCCAAGGGACGGCGCAAAGGACGACACAAGGCGAGGTCGAGGCCGACCGCGTCTTCCTGTGCACCAACGCCTATACCGACAATCTGTGGCCGGGGCTGCGCGCCACCATCGTGCCGGTGCGCGCCTACCAGTTCGCCAGCCGGCCGCTGCGCGACAATGTCGCCAAGTCGATCCTGCCCGGCGGCCAGCCGATGACGGATTCGCGCCGCCTGCTGTCGGGCATCCGCATGCATCACGGCGACGGCCGCCTGCAGTTCGGCGGCCAGGGCCCCGCCTTCGGGCCGCAGGGCGAGCCGCACTGGCGGGCGACGCGCGCGCGCCTGCAGCGCATCTTCCCGCAGCTCGGCGAGTTCGAGACCGACTTCTGGTGGTCGGGCTTCATGGCCTTCAACGCCGACAATTCCTGGCACATCCATGAGCTGGCGCCCGGCCTGCTGGCGATGCTGGGCTGCAACGGCCGCGGCGTCGTGCTGGCCACGCTGTGGGGCCGCGAGCTCGCGCGCCACGCCGCGGGCGCGCCCGCGCACGAGTTCGTGCTGCCGCCGTCGGCGCCCCGGCGGCTGTGGCTGCATCCGGTAGCGCGGCCGCTGGTCTCCGGCCTGATCAAGTACTACGCGATGCGCGATGCGATCGAGGATCGGCGGCTGGAGCGGACGAGGCCCGCCTCCGCATGAGGGCCGCCGTCCCGTTGGCCGACCCGCCGGGCATGCCCGACTCGTACTGGGCGGCGACGGCGGCAGCCGGCCCGCCGGTTGCCGAGTTCGACGGCAGCGAGACGGCCGAAACCGTCGTGATCGGCGCGGGCTACACCG
Organism: Reyranella sp.; assembly: GCA_035485695.1. Lineage (GTDB taxonomy): Bacteria > Pseudomonadota > Alphaproteobacteria > Reyranellales > Reyranellaceae > Reyranella. Next base: position 2,652 of record DATHNU010000996.1, read on the forward strand.
GGCTCTCCGCCGCGCTGCACCTCGCCGAGCGGGGCCGCTCGGTGCTGGTGCTCGACGCACACGCGCCGGGCTGGGGCGCGTCGGGCCGCAACAACGGCCAGGTCGTGGCGGCGCTGAAGCACGAGCCGCACGAGATCGAACAGCGTTTCGGCCAGGAGCGCGGCGCGGCGCTGATCCGCGCCATCGGCGACGGGCCCGACCTCGTGCTGGGGCTGATCGCGCGCTACGGCATCGACTGCGCGGCGCGGCGCTCGGGCATCCTGACGGCGGCGCATTCGGCGGCAAGCCTCGCCGACCTGAAACGCCGGGTCGAGATCTGGAACGCGCGCGGCGCGCCGCTGCGGCTGCTGTCGCGCGACGAGATGGAGGCGGCGAGCGGCACCGGCTTCTATCCCGGCGGCTGCCTCGACCCGCGCGGCGGCGCCATCAATCCGCTGGGCTATGCGCGCGGCCTCGCCCAGGCGGTGATCGGGTTGGGCGGCGCGATCCGGCAGAAGGCCGAGGTGAAGTCGATCGCGCGCACAGGTACGCCGCAAGGGGGTACGCGGTGGCGCGTGACGACGGCGCGGGGGCACGTCGACGCCGAGCGCGTGATCATCGGCACCAACGCCTATACCGGCGCCTTCTGGCCCGGCCTGCAGAAGACCTTCCTGCCGTCGCGCACGCCGCAGCTCGTCAGCCGGCCGCTGCGCGACAATGTCGCCAAGTCGATCCTGCCCGGCGGCCAGATCATGTCCGACACGCGCTATCTCACCGTGGGCGTACGCATGCATGAGGACGGCCGCCTGCACCTCGGCGGCGGCAACGGCACCGCCGGGGCGGAGAGCGATACGCTCTATGCGCCGCTCGCCCGGCACGCGCATTTGCTCTATCCGCAGATCGGCGAGCTCGACTGGCAGTATCGCTGGAGCGGCTTCATGGCCATGACGCCCGACCGTTATCCGCGCCTGTTCGAGCTGGCGCCGGGAATCGCCGCGGCGCTGGGCTATAGCGGGCGCGGCATCTGCACGGCGACCATCCTGGGCGCCGAGCTGGC
>DATHNU010000997.1:0-7840 GCA_035485695.1 Reyranella sp.
GGCATCGAACTCGAGGGTGACGTGATGCATGCCGAGCTTGTCGAACAGCTCGCGCCGGGCGAAGGCCAGCACCGAGGCGGCATCGCCGCCCGTGCGGTCGCGGATGATCTTGGACAGCAGAAGGGTATTGCCGTTGGTGTAGTTCCACTCCGTGCCGGGCGCTGCCTTGAGGGGCGCCTTCTCGGCGAAGGCCGCCATGTCGCGCACGCCGAACACCATGTAGGCCGAGGGATCGAAGGCGGTGGAGGCGCGGGCGGTGAGCGAATCGCCGATATCGAGGCCGCTGTTCATGCGCAGCAGGTTGTCGATCGAGATGGCGTGGCGTGGATCCTTGGGATCCGTCCAGGCAGCGATCGGCGCGGGGCCCTCCATGGAAAGCCTGCCCTGCCGCACCAGGATGCCGATCAGGGCGTTGGTGACGGACTTGGTGGCCGACCAGCCGATCACCTGCGTGTCGATCCCGTAGCCCGGGGCATAACGCTCGGCGATCACCCGGCCATTGTGCACGACGACCACGGCCTTGGTGTTGCGATGCGGCGCCGCCGCCGTTTCCGCGAACGCGCGGTCGAGCGCCTGCTGCAAGGCGGGCTGAGCGGGCTCGACGATCGCGGGCCCGGCGATGTCGGGCAGCAGGGGCGTGACCGGGACATGCGCCGGCAGGGCGACCGGCGCGGGCGGCTCGCCGTGCAGCACCAGGCAACCCAGGGGACCGCGATCGATGGCGCGCGCCTGGGCGAGGCCGGAGAAGCTTGCACTCACTTGGGCGCGTTCGCGATCGATCCGATGGTCGGACAGAAAGCCGACGGGCGCGAGCACGGGCGCGATCGACTCGCGATAGTATTGCTCGGGGTCGATCCGCGAGACGAAGGCGGCTGAGCAAAGCTGGTGGCTGACATAGCCCGCCGCCACGTCGGTCGCCTGGTCGAGGCTGCTGCAGCCCGGCAGCAGGGTCGGCGCGGTGGCCAGCAGGACGACGGAAATGGAACGGCGCATGAAAGGCTCTCCCTGACGAGCCGGCCCGGAAAGGGCCGGCGGTCAGGCGAGCCTAGTGAGCGGCCAGATTGCAGCTCGCCGAGTTCGAAACCGGGCTGGCCGAATCCGGAATCGGCGGGCCAATTCCGGATTCTTCGCCGCTTCCGAGGGCCTGACGGCGGTATTCGCTGGGCGTGACGCCGGTTTCGGCCTTGAAGGCGCGATTGAAGGGGCCGAGCGAGCTGAAGCCAGCGTCGAGGGCGATGGTCAGGACCGGGACCTCGGCCTGGTGCGGGTCGGCCAGCGCGACCTTGACCTCGGCGATGCGGTAGCGATTGACGAAACTGTTGAAGTTCCGGTAGCCGAGGGCCTGATTGATCAGCCGCCGCAGGCGGTATTCCGGCAGGCCGAGCTGCTGCGCCAGGCTGCCGATGGTGAGGCCGTCCTGGCGATGCGCCCTTTCGGCCGTCATGAGGCGTTCGAGGTTGGCGACGAGCTGCTGCTCGCCCGGCTCGAGGGACACTGCAGCGGCCCCCTCGACCGGCGGCGGCAGGTCCGCCGTGACTGCAAACAGCGACTGCGTGCGGCCGACGCGCAGCAGGGACCAGGCGACGATGCCCGCGATGGCGAGCAGTCCCGCCGCGCCGCCGAGGCTGGTGCTTTCCGGGGCCGAGTGCTGCATGCCGGCGAGCTGGGCGGTGGCCATCAGCCCGATATAGAGGGACGCGGCGCCCACCACGAAGAGGCGCAGGCGCCGCCTGCCTTCGACGAGGTCGGCGCGCCACGACGTGAGGGCCTGTGCCATGGCCAGCCCGACAAAGGCGAAGGAGCTCAGCGTGAGGGCGAGGCCGAGCGGCCGCGACAACAGGAAACACGCCGCGGTGCCGGCGATCACCAGCACGAGCCACAGCGAAACATGCCACCAGCGCAGGCGAAAGCCGTCGTCGAACAGGGAAGCAGTGAGCGTCCAGAACACGACGTTGTTGCCGGCCGACAGCGCCAGCAGCGGGATCGTCCACGGGCCGAGCTGGGGGGAGAAGCTTGCCGCCGAGGTGATCGCATAGGCGCCGGTGCCAACCGCGAACAGTGCCGTCAGCCGGGCCGCGATCAGCCGGCCATGGTCGCGCAACAGGGCGGCAGCGATCAGCAGCACCAGGGCGCAGGTGCCTCCGCGCAGCGCCCAGTCGGCGGAAGACAGAAGCATGTCGGGCCGGGTCACGACGCCAGCGCGCGGTCCATCAGGGCCTGTTCGGCGCTACCGAGGTCGGCGGTGCCGAAATGCGCGAACGTCGCGCCGCCGAGTCGCGCGCCGCCATAGAGCGCGGCGAAGTCCGACTTGGCCTCGACGAGGGCCGCAAGGGCCGCGATCTTCGCCAGGCCCTCGCACAGGAAGCGGGCGCGTCGCTCGGCCTCGCCGGAGCGCAGCACCGTGGCCAGCGTGTCGGCCAGCGGCCGCACATCGAAGGCGGTCGATGCCGTCTTGGCGAGAGCGCCCAGCGTCGCCATCGCCTGGTCGGGGTGGCGGCCGGCGGCGCGTAGCACGTCGAGCGCCATGACGTTGCCCGAGCCCTCCCAGATGGCGTTGAGCGGTGATTCGCGGAAATAGCGCGCCAACGGCAGGTCCTCGGTGTAGCCGTTGCCGCCCAGGCATTCGAGCGCCTCGTAGACGATCTGCGGCGTGCTCTTGCACACCAGGAACTTCACCGCCGGCGTCAGCAGCCGCACATAGGCTGCCTCCGCGGGATCCGACGCGGCGCGCTCCGACGCGCGACACAGGCGGAACACCAGCGCGACCTGGGCCTCGAGCTCGAGCGCCAGATCGGCCACGGTGGCGCGCATCGACGGCTGATCGCTGAGCCGGCGCTGGAACACCGAGCGATGGCGGATATGGTTCAGCGCCTGGCTGAGCGCAATGCGCGACTGGCCGGCCGAGGCGATGGCGCAGTCGAGCCGCGTGAGATTCACCATCTCGATGATGGTGCGCACGCCCGCACCCTCGGCGCCGACCCGTTCGGCGTAGGCGCCGTGGAACTCGACCTCCGTGGAGGCGTTCGACTTGTTGCCGAGCTTGTCCTTCAGGCGCTGGAAGCGGATCGTGTTCTGGCTGCCGTCGGGCCGGTAGCGCGGCATCAGATAGCAGGTGAGGCCGTCCTCTTTCGCTCCATTCTTCGCCTGGGCCAGCACGAGAAAGGCATCGCACATCGGCGCCGACATGAACCATTTGTGGCCGGTGATCTCGACATGATCGCCCGCCGGCACGGCCTGCGTGATGTTGGCGCGCACGTCGGTGCCGCCCTGGCGCTCGGTCATGCCCATGCCCAGGGTCACGCCGTTCTTCTCCCACCATGGCAGCGGGCGCGGATCGTAGGCGCGCGTCTGGATCTTCGGCAGCCACCTGGCGAGCAGCGCCGGCTCGGCGCGCAAGGCGCCGACGCAGGCGTGCGTCATGGTGATCGGGCACATGTGCCCGCTCTCGGCTTGCGTCGCGAGATAGAGCCGCACCGCCCGCGTCGACACCGGGCCCGGTCTGTCGCTGCCGTCATGGGCCGAGGCATGAATGCCGTGGCCGATGCTCTTGGCCATCAGGGCGTGGTAGGCCGGATGGAACTCGACGAAATCAATGCGGTTGCCCTTGCCGTCGACGATGTGGAGCTTGGGCGGATTCTCGTTGGCGACCCGACCGAGATCGAGCGTGTCGGCGGCGCCATAGTCCGAGCCGCAGGCCGAGAGGTCCGCGAGATCCAGCCCGGCGCGCGCCGCCGCATCGGCCAGCGGCCGATCGGCGCTAAACAGGTCGACGTCGCCGAAGTCGGGCGACTGGTTGAACGCGGCGTCTTCGAGCAGGCCGGAGGACATGCGGCGACTCTATCTTGCCGGACCGCGGGTCTCCAGACCCGCTCATGGCTGGGTGCGCGCCACTCCAGTGGCGCGTCTTCGTTGGCCACAAAGTACATGAGCGCCACGGAGTGGCGCGCTCCCAGCAAAGACGAAGAGGCGGGCCTGGAGGCCCGCGGTCCGGCAAGAACTCAGCCGCCGGCTTCGTACTTCAGGCCGGACAACATGCTCGGCTTTACCTCATGGCGACGCTGTCGCGCACCAACAACACAACCTCATCCTGAGGAGCCGCGCCGCGGCGTCTCGAAGGATGGGCAGCAGCGATGATGCATCCCACCCTTCGAGACGGCCGCTGCGCGGCCTTCTCAGGGTGAGGTGTCGATTTGCGCTCGGCCGGGCTGAATGACGACGGTCAGGCGTCGCCGCCCTCGTACTTGAAGGAAAGCTTGAGCTTGGTGCGGTAAGCGGTGATCTTGCCCTTTTCGATCACGACATCCTGCTCGACGACCTCGGCGACGCGCAGGTCGCGCAACGACTTGGAGGCACGCTCCACGGCCGTCTTTGCCGCCTTCTCCCACGACTCGGTGCTGGTGCCGACCACTTCGACCACTTTGTAGACGCTGTCTGCCATTGGATCCTCCCGTGGACACGGTTTCACCGTTTGGTCCGGTGCCGGGTCAGGGGGAGGCGCGGCAGCGACTGCCTCTTGGGCCTTTTCCTTGTGGTGACGGAACCTAGCACGCTCCGGTGGATCGGCTCAAATCGGGCTGGCTCAAATCACGCCACGGCGAACTTGCCGAACTCCCAGTTTCGTCCCGGGGCAGCGGCGAACAGCGCCTTGGTATAGTCGTCGCGCGGCGCGCCGAAGACCTGTTCGGCCGAGCCGTACTCGACGACGCGGCCCTTGCTCATCACGGCGACGTAGTCGCAGATCTGCGCCGCGACGCGCAGGTCGTGGGTGATGAACAGCACGGCGAGGTTCAGGCGCTGGCGGATCTCGTCGAGCAGTTCCAGCACCTGCTTCTGCACCGAGACGTCGAGCGCCGACACCGCCTCGTCGGCGATCAGCAACTCGGGCTCCATGGCGAGCGCGCGGGCGATGCAGATGCGCTGGCGCTGGCCGCCCGAGAACTGGTGCGGATAGCGGTCGAGCGAATTGGGATCGAGTCGCACCGTCTCCATCAGTTTCCTGGCGCGCGCGAGCGCTTCGTCGCGCTTGAGGCCGAAATTCATCGGCCCCTCGATGATCGATTCGCCGATCGTGATGCGCGGATTCATCGAGCGGTAGGGATCCTGGAAGACGATCTGCACCCGCCGGCGGTGCGGCCTGAGCTTGCCCGCCTTCATGGTGGCGATCTCGGTGTCGCCCAGGAACACCTTGCCTTCGGTCGGGTCGATCAGCCGGGCGATGCAGCGCGCCACCGTCGACTTGCCCGAGCCCGATTCGCCCACGATGCCCAGCGTCTCGCCGCGGCGGATGTCGAGATCGACGTCGACCGCGGCTTTCACGACCCGCGCCTTCTGGAAGAAGGCATTGCCGCTGTAGGTCTTGCCGAGCTTTTCGGTGCGCAGCACGGTGATGCCGTCCTTGCGCACGCCGCGATGCACGGGATGGATCGACGGCACCGAGGAGATCAACATCTTGGTGTAGGCCTGCTGCGGGCGCGACAGGATCTGCTCGGTCGGGCCCATCTCGACCAGCTCGCCCCAGCGCAGCACGGCGACGCGATGGGCGATCTCGGCGACCACGCCGAAATCGTGGGTGATGAACAGCACGCCGGTGCCCTGGCCTTCCTGCAGCTCGGCGATCAGCTTCAGGATCTCGGCCTGGGTGGTGACGTCGAGCGCGGTCGTCGGCTCGTCGGCGATCAGCAGCACGGGATCGAGCACCAGCGCCATGGCGATCATGATGCGCTGGCGCTGGCCGCCCGAGAGCTGGTGCGGATAGGAGGCGTAGACGCGTTCCGGCTCCGGCAGCTTCACGCGGGTCAGGATGGCGATGATCTTGGCCTTGCGCTGGGCGGCGTCGAGCTTGGTGTGGGTTTCCAGCACCTCGTCGATCTGCAGGCCGCAGGTCATGACCGGGTTGAGCGCCGTCATCGGCTCCTGGAAGATCATCGACATGCGCGTGCAGCGCAGTTCGCGCAGCCGCGTCTCGCCCGCCGCCAGCACATTCTCGCCCTCGAGCAGGATCTCGCCCGAGGTCGGCTTCAGCGCCTTGGCGAGCAGGCCCATGACGGTGAAGGCGATCACCGACTTGCCCGAACCGCTCTCGCCCACCAGGCAGACGATCTCGCCGGGATTGACCGTGAAGCTCACTTTTTCGACCGCATGGATGCGGTCGGCGCCGGCCGGCAGGGCAACGCTCAGGTTGCGGACTTCGAGGACGGGCTTCTTGGCTTCGGGCATCAATACACCAACCAACTCGTCATCCCGACTCGCGCGGACCTTGTCCGCGCTTTAGCGCGGAGCGCCGAGCGGAGGGATCTCGTTTCAACCATTTGGGCTTCACCGCGGAGACGAGACCCCTCGACTTCGCCGCGCTCCGCTCGGGGTGCGATGCTGCGCATCACACTTTCTTGCTCATCTTCGGATCGAGCGTGTCCCTGAGGCCGTCGCCCATGATGTTGATCGCCAGCACGGTGAAGGCCAGGAAGATGCCGGGATAGAGGATGTTGTGCGGGAACACGCGGAACAGCGTGCGGCCCTCGGCCATGATGTTGCCCCAGGTCGGAATCTCGGGCGGGATGCCGATGCCGAGGAAGCTCAGGATCGCCTCGACCAGGATGGCGGCGGCGGCGATGAAGGTGCCCTGCACGATCAGGGGCGCCACGGTGTTGGGCAGGATGTGACGGAACATCAGGGTCCAGGTCGGCGTGCCGACCGAGATCGCGCCCTCGACATAGGGCTCCTCGCGGACCGAGAGCACCACGGAGCGCACCAGGCGAACGACTCTCGGCACGTCGGGCACGACGATGGCGAGGATCACGGTGATGATGCCGGCGCGCCAGATCGACACCAGCGCGATGGCGAGCAATATGCCCGGGATGGCCATCAGCCCGTCCATGATGCGCATGATGATGCCGTCGAGCCATCGGATGTAGCCGGAGATCAGGCCGATGACGAGGCCGATCGCCACCGCGCAAGCGGAGACGGCGACGCCGATGATCAGCGACACCCGCGTGCCGTAGATCACGCGGCTGTAGACGTCGCGACCCAGGCTGTCGGTGCCCATGAGGACGACACGCTTGACGGTGGTGCCGTCATCGAGGCGGAAGATGATCTCGGTGCCGGGCTTCTTGTTGCGTGCCGCCGGATCGATGCGCGTCGGATCCACCGTGCCCAGGAACGGCGCCAGGATGGCGATCGCCAGCATGATCAGGAGGATGGAGCCGCCGACGATGACGGACGAGTTGCGGATGGCGAGTGCCCACAGGCTCCGCCGCTTGGTCGAGGCCGACGCGATGGCGGCGGAGTCGACGACTTCTTGGTCTGTAATCGCGCTCAATAGCGGATCCTCGGATCGAACAGGGTGTAGCTGATGTCGATCAGCAGGTTGATCAGCACGTAGACGACGGAGAACAGCAGGATGACGGCCTGGATGGTCGGGAAGTCACGGCTCAGCACCGCTTCGACAGTGAGTCGGCCGAGGCCGGGCAGGCCGAAGACGCTTTCGACCACCACCGAGCCGCCGATCAGCAGCGCAATGCCGATGCCGATCACGGTCAGGATAGGCACGGCGGCGTTGCGCAGCGCATGGCGCATCAGCACGACCCTGTTGGAGAGGCCCTTGGCGCGGGCGGTGCGGATGTAGTCCTCGTTCAACACTTCCAGCACGCTGGCGCGCGTAATGCGGGCGATCAGCGCGACGAAGATGATGCCCAGCGTGGCGGACGGCAGCACCATGCGGTCGAGGAAGCCCCAGAAATCCACGCCGATGCGGACATAGCCCTGCACCGGCAGCCAGCCGAGTTCGATGGCGAAGACATAGATCAGGCAATAGCCGATGACGAAGGACGGCACCGAGAAGCCC
>DATHNU010000998.1:0-3192 GCA_035485695.1 Reyranella sp.
CTCGTAGATGACGATGGCCGTCAACGCCCGCACTTTTCCCTTCTCGGCGGCGCCGGTAAACACGCCGCCTTCGCCAAAATAATCGCCGGGCGCCAGGCGGCTCAGCTCGACGTCGTGGTCGTGGTCGGTGCGTGAAACGACGACGACGCCGCTGCGGATGACCATGAGCGCGCTGAGCTTCGCGCCCTGCTCGGCCACAATGTCGTTCCGGCGGTAGGTCCGGCGCGTCATGGTCGAGGCCAGCGCCTCTTTTTCCTCCTCGGTCAACGAGGCGAACAGCGGCACGGCGTCGAGCATGCGCAGGGTCGTCGTGCGGGATGCCGAAGCGGCCGCTGGCTGAGACGGCGCGACAGCCACCGCCGATGCCTCCTTCGGCTGGGCGAGACTCAAACCGGCCGCCCGGGTGTGGCGATAGACCAGGTCGTAGACCTCGTGCTTCGCCGTCGCCGCGGTGTTGAAATCCCTGACGCGGAACGACAGCTCGAACTCGATCGCCTGGGCATCGAGCGACCTGATCTGCACCACCGGCGCCGGCAGGGTCAGGATGGAATTGCTGCTCATCAGCACCGTCTTCATGACGTCGGAAATCGTCGCCGGCGCCACCGTCGGCGCCACCCGGACTCTGAGCGTCACGCCATGGCTGCGATTGGGGCTGCTGAGGTTGGTGAGCCTGGCTTTCGCCAGTCCGCTGTTGGGCAGGACGACGAGGTCGTTCGAGCCGTTGAGAAGGTGGGTCGCCCGCCAATTGGTCTCGACGACCCTGCCCTCGATCTCGCCGTCCAGCACGATCCAGTCGCCCACCGAGTAGGGCCGGCTGAGGTTGAGGGCGATCCCGGAAAAGACGTCGCTGAGCGTGGTCTGCAACGCAAGGCCCAGGATGATCGCGAAGACGCCTGACGTGGCGATCAGGGTTCCCACCGGCGCGCTGAACACATAGGCGACGACGGACAGGCCGGCGCCGAGATAGATCGTGGCGACCAGCAGGTCCTGTATCAGGCGGCCCTCGCGCGGCATTTGCTCGAAGATCAGGAACACCCGGACGCAGCCGATCAGGACCCAGGCCGCGTTGGCCCACCAGATGATCTTCGAGAGGGCCACGAAGACCCGCTCGAACACCGGCGTATCGGCGGGAGCGACTTCGTAGGGAATGATGTTGTAGTGCAACAGCAGCAAGGTCAGCGCCACGAAGAAGGTGACCTGGACGATCAACCGCCGGGCCGGATAGTGACGCAACAGCACATGCGTGAGCAGCGCGCCGACCAAGGCCAGCAACCCGGTCTGCACGAACGGATCCGCAGCTATGTCCTTCAGGCTGAGATCGCTGATCATCCCCGCAACCACACGGTCATGCCCGGCTGAAGCCCCTCGGTCGCGGCAAGAGGATCGAGCCTCAGGCGGAAGCTGTTGAGGTCATGGTCGCCGACCGCGCGCGCGGCCCGCCATGTGGCGAATTCGCCGAGCGGCCGGAGTTCCGTCACGCGCGCCGCGATGCGGCGGCCGTCGTCCGTGGTCAGCGTGACATCGCTTCCGACCGTCAATTGCTTCAAATCGTCCTCGCGCAGCGTGAAGGCGAACCACGGGGCCGCACTCACGTCGATCGTCAGCACGGGCTTGCCGACCGGAACGACCTCACCCAGTTCGGCGACCAGGATGCCGACCGTGCCGTCGACCGGCGCCACCAGCCTGGTCTTGTCGAGCTTGGCCTGCAAGTCGGCCACCGTCGCTTCGGCCAAAGCGACCCTGGCATCGGACAGGGCGCGCTCCTCGGCGATCGGGCCGGCGCTCGCAGCCGCATGCTGGGCGCGCTTGAGGTCGAGGTCGGCCTGCGCCTTGGCCAGCGAGGCCTTGCTCTCGTCGAGCTCCTGGCGGCTGGCAAAGTCCCTCGCCGCCAGAGCGACGGCGCGCGCGTTCTGCTGCTCGGCCAGCAGCAGGTTGGCCTCGGCCGTTCGCACGCTGTCGGCCAGGATGGCGACCTCCTCGGCGCGGACGCCGGAGTAGACGTCGGCGCGCTGGGCGCGCGCGCTGGCCGCCGCCGCCTTGGCTTCACCGAGCGACGCGATCAATTCGGGATTGCTGAGCACGGCCAGCAGGTCGCCTTTGTGGACCTCCTGGCCGACCCGAACCGGGATGGACACAAGGCGTCCTGTAATCTCGGGGGCGATGCGGATCTCGGTCAACCGGACCATGCCGGAAAGCGGCGGCTGAGCGGCATGTCGCGGCAGGAACACGACGACACCGGCGATTGCAATCACCGCGATGACGGCCAACGCCGCGAGCAGACGTTTCCTAGGCCGCGCGCCCATCGGGTGCTCCTTCGGACATGAAAAACCGGGCCGACAGGATGGCGAGCAAGCCATAAAGCAGGGCGAGGCCCCACAGCACCGTCCAATCCCTGAAGACGTCGCCCAACGTCGCGTCCATCTGGTTGATTCGCACCAGGCCGTCGATTGCCGACGTGCTGGGAAAGATGAAGCTCGCCGCCCGCACCAGGGGCGGGATGGCTTCCGCCGGCCATGCCACGCCGACCAGGAAGAACAGCGGCAGGCTCAAGGCTACAAAGAGCAGGATCGCCGTCTCGCGGCGCTGGAACCAGCTCCCGACGAACTGGCCGAGGAAGCTCACGGAGAGGATGAAAGGCACAACCATGGCGAAGAGATCGCCAAAATGAGCCGTGGCCGAGAAGCCGTAAACGCGCGGCAGAACCACCAGGAAGAGCGCGGCGCCGGGGAGCGCCAGCAGCAAATGGGCGATGCCTTGCCCGACGATGGCGAGAGCGCCGCCGCGCCGGCGGCGAGCCGCCGCTCCCCCCTGCTCGAGGGCGACGCCACTCATCGTCGCCGTGCCGAGCAGCAGGGTCTGCTGGAGGATCAGCACGAAGGCCGCTGGCACGACATAACTGCCATAGCCGCCGGTGGGATTGAACAGTGGCTGGTTCAGCACCTCCACCGGAGAGCTTTTCGCCAGCGCCGCGCGATACAGGCTGCCGTCGGTCCGCGCATCGCGCGACAAGAGCTCGGCGGTCACGATCCCCGTTGCCTCGAGGATGCCCTCGAGAGTCCGGTTGTAGAGCAGGAAGTAGACGGAATCGACATAGGCGGGAAGGCGCGCCTGACGGCCGGCAAGAACATCGCGTTCGGTTCCCTCCGGAATGTCGAGGATGGCGAAGATCTCGCGTCGGGCCAGCGCCTGCTG
>DATHNU010000999.1:0-5580 GCA_035485695.1 Reyranella sp.
AGCCGAAGCCGCGGATGCTGACCGGCTGTCCGGTCGGGTGCAGCTGTCCGCTCGGGATCGTGTAGGTCCAGATACCGGGAATGCGATTGATGACCTGGTCGATGCCGGTCTCAGGCATCGCCTCGACCTCCTTGCGCGTCAGCACGGTGGTGCTGACATCGAGCTTTTCCAGGTCGGACCCGCGACCGGCGCTCACCGTGACCGGCGGCAGGCTGATGGGCGGCGTCGTTGCCGGTGTTATCGTTGCCGTCGTTGCCGGTGACGGCGTGTCTTGAGCCCTGGCCAGCGTCGGAATCAGGCCCGCGAATGCGGCAAGCGTCGCCGCGCGAACGGCTAGCATGAAATTCTCCCTACAACAGACAAACGAACGCGACGCGCGGCAAGGCGCGTCGCGGCTTCAGGTGTCAGACGAGGGAGGGTGGCGCGCGGGGCTGGTTGGGCCCGTCGCGGATGCCGACGGGGGCCAGGGCGTCGATGGCCACCAGCGGCCGGTCGACGATGACGGCGACGAGCGGGGCGACGACAGACGAGGAAGGCGTGGCCAGGGTCGGCGCATGGGCAAGACCCAGGCAGCATTCGTGCATCTTGCCAGCCGCCGGCAACGAGTCCTGGGGATCGCCCTCGCTGCCGGTCGAGGTGCACATCGACGTCCAGAGCGACAGGGCCATCGGCCCGCCGTCGCGCATCAACGCGGCATGGGCGAGCGGCTGCAGGAAATTGAGGGTGATCGCAAACAAGGCCGCGGCGAATGTTGCCGCGCGCCAGCCGGTAGCAGGGCGTTTGCGATCCATGCCTAAACTACGCACGAATGCGCACCGAACGGAAGAGGCAGCTTGTCGCCCAGCCATCAGGCCGGCGCCGCGCCGGGCGATTGGTGTCCAATTTCCGCCAAAACTCCGGCGGCGGGCTACCGCGCGCGAGGCGGCCTAGAGGTCGAGGGCGAGCAGGCGCGGATCGCGTGTCTTCCTGGCGAAGATCCTGAGCTGCCACAGAGCGGCCAGGTGCAGGCCGGGGATCTCCAGCCGCCGCCCGTCGGCGAGATCGTCGACGAACTTCTGCCAGGGGATGACGTGGGCGCGGATCATCTCGCCCGGATCGAGCTTCTGGTCGGAGACCCGGCGCGCATCGAGTGCGAGGAAGGCATGCACCCGATTGTTCTGGCGTGCGGTGTTGGCGGTCGACGAGCCCAGGCTGTGCCACTCCTCGGAGCCGTAGCCGGTCTCCTCCAGGAGTTCGCGTTGCATCGCTTCGAGCACATCCTCGCCTTCATCCTCGGGCGTGCCGCAGGGCAGCTCGAAGGAGAGCCGCTCGACGCCGTGGCGATATTCCTCGATCAGCACGATCTCGCGCTCGGGCGTGAGCGCGATGGCGCACACCCATTCGGGGAACTCGATCGTGTGGTAGGGCGACAGGATCGTGCCGTTGGGGACGCGCACCGTGTCGCTGCGCACGGCCAGCCAGCGGTCGCGGTAGGAGTATTTAGAGTCGAGCACCTGCCACGGCTCGATGGCAACGGCAGGTTTTTCCGGATCCGCCATCAGACGGCGGTCCAGCCGCCATCGACCACCAGCTCGGCGCCGGTGACGTAGGACGATTCGTCCGACGCCAGGAACAGGATGGCGTAGGCCACCTCGTCGACCTCGCCGGCGCGGCCCAGCGGCACGCCCTTCAGGGTCTTGGCGCGTGTTGCCGGGTCGGCGGTTCGCCCCGAGGTGCGCATCGGCGGCATCAGGCCGGGATGCACGGAGTTGATGCGAATGCCGTCGCGGCCGTGCTGCGCCGCCGCCGCCTTGGTGATCAGCCGCACGGCGCCCTTGGACGCGTTGTAGCCGACATGGATGTTGCCTTGGCCGACGATGCCGGAGACCGACGACAGATTGATCACCGAACCGTGGGTGCCGGCCTTCTTCATGGCCGCGATGCCGTGCTTCATGCCGAGGAAGACGCCGGTGGCGTTGATGCCCATCAGGCGGTTCCAGGCGGCGGTGTCGTAGAGGTCCTGCTCCGCCGACCCCGAGATGCCGGCATTGTTCACCAGCACGTCGAGGCCGCCATGATCCGCCACCGTCTTGTCGACGGCCGCCTTCCATTGCGCCTCGTCGGTGACGTCGAGATGCACGTAGCTCGCTTTGCCGCCGGCCTTCTTGATGTCGGCGACGACGGCCTCGCCTTCCTTGTCCAGAAGGTCGGCAACGACCACGGCCTTGGCGCCCTCGCGGGCGAGCAGGCGGGCGGTCGCGGCGCCCATGCCGCTCGACGCGCCGCTGATCAGGGCGACCTTGTCCTTCATGCGCATGATGGATGCTCCTTTCTCAGGCGATCTTGAGGCCGACGATACCGGCAACGATCAGGGCGATCGAGACCATGCGCACGGTCGAGGCGGAATCGCCGAACACCAGGATGCCCAGTGTGAAGGCGCCGACCGCGCCGATGCCGGTCCACACCGCATAGGCGGTGCCCATGGGGATGAAGCGCTGTGCCCACAAAAGCAGCGCGCCGCTGGCCGACATGGAGACGACGGCGAACAGGATCCACAGCGGCCGGGCGCCCTGGTCGGTCCAGCCGAGCTTCAGCCCCACCGGCCAGCCGATCTCGCAAATTCCCGCCAATACAAGATAAAGCCAGGCCATTCTCCCCCTCCGTCCTGCGCCGCCGGGCCGTCGTTGACGACGGCCTACCGGCCTGTTCTGATTGAGACTTGCACGCATCTTGCAGGATAGCGAGAGCGTCGGATGGGAATGGACTCAACAGGGTGACGGGAGCGTCTCATGGACGAACGTGAACTGCGCCGGCTGATCGGCGATGTGAAGAAAGGCAGGCTGTCGCGACGTGGTTTCGTGCAGCGCATGATGGCGGTCGGGCTGGCGGCGCCGATGGCGACCCAGCTGCTGGCGATTTCGGGCGTGGCGATGGCGCAGTCGCAGCCGCTCTACAAGCCGACCAAGCGCGGCGGCGGTGGGGCGCTGAAGGTGCTCTGGTGGCAGGGTCCGACGCTGCTCAATCCGCACTTCGCGGTCGGTACCAAGGACCAGGATGGCTCGCGCCTGTTCTACGAGCCGCTGGCCGGCTGGGATCCCAACGGCAACCTCAAGCCGGTCCTGGCGACTGCGATCCCCGGCCGCGAGGACGGCACCCTTGCGGCCGACGGCAAGTCGGTCATCTGGAAGCTCAAGCAGGGCGTCACCTGGCACGACGGCAAGCCGTTCACCGCCGATGACGTCGTCTTCAACTGGGAATACGCCAAGGACCCGGCGACCGCTGCGACGACCAACGCCACCTACAAGGACGTGATGGTCGAAAAAATCGACCCCTACACGGTGGTGGTGAAGTTCCAGCAACCGACGCCGTTCTGGGCCGATGCATTCGTCGGCACGCGCGGCATGATCCTGCCCAAGCACCTGTTCGCCGAATATTCCGGTGACAAGTCGCGCGACGCCCCGACCAACCTCAAGCCGGTCGGCACCGGGCCCTACAAGTTCAAGGACTTCAAGCCGGGCGACATGGTGGCCGGCGAGATCAACACCAACTACCACATGGAGAACCGGCCCTATTTCGACAGTATCGAGATGAAGGGCGGCGGCGACGCGGTCTCGGCGGCCCGCGCGGTGCTGCAGACCGGCGAGTTCGATTTTGCCTGGAACATGCAGGTCGAAGACGAGGTCCTTTTGCGTCTGGAGAAGGGCGGCAAGGGCCGCGTCGTGATTTCCGAAGGCGGCAACGTCGAGCACATGCAGCTCAACAGCACCGACCCTTGGACCGAAGTCGACGGCGAGCGCGCGAGCCTCAAGACCACGCATCCGATCCTGAGCGACACCGCCGTGCGCCAGGCGCTCGCGCTGCTGGTCGACAAGGCTTCAATCGAAAAGTACATCTACGGTCGTACGGGCCTCGCGACGGCCAACTTCGTCAATAACCCGGAGCGCTTCCGCTCCAAGACCACGAAGTTCGAGTTCAACGTCGACAAGGCCGCCGACCTTCTGGAGAAAGCCGGCTGGGTCAAGGGCAGCGACGGCACCCGCGCCAAGGACGGCAAGAAGCTCAAGTTCGTCTTCCAGACCTCGATCAACCAGCCGCGCCAGAAGACCCAGGCGATCGTCAAGCAGGCCTGCCAGAAGGCCGGCATCGACATCGAGGTCAAGGCGGTCACCTCGTCCGTGTTCTTCTCGTCGGACGTGGCCAACCCCGACACCTACACCAAGTTCTACACCGACCTGCAGATGTACACGGTCAGCATGACCCAGCCGGACCCGGAAGTGTTCCTGCTGCAGTTCGTCTCGTGGGAGGCCGCCACCAAGGAAAACAAATGGCAGGGTCGCAATATCACGCGCTGGCAGAACAAGGAGTACGACGACACCCACAAAGCGGCGCAGACCGAACTCGATCCCGTCAAGCGCGCCGCCATGTTGATCAAGCTGAACGAGATGGCGGTGAACAACCAGGTCGTGATCCCGGTGGTGGGCCGCCCCAGCGTCGTTGCCATGAGCGCCAAGCTCGTGGCCGCCATGAGCGGCTGGGACAACAATACGTGGGACATTCAGGACTGGTACAAGGAAGGGTGAGGTCGGCTGTCGGCCTCGCGATGACAACTTCGTCATGAGAGGCGCCGTGTGAGTCGCCAGTACATCATCCGTCGCGTTTTGATCGCGTTGCCGAGCCTGCTCGGCATCAGCATCGTGCTGTTCACGGTGCTGGCGATGGCGCCGGGCGATCCGTTCGGGGAACTGGCGACCAATCCCAACATCCCGCCCGAGGTGCGCCTGGCGTTGCGCGCCAAGTTCGGGCTCGACGACCCGATCTTGTCGCGCTACCTGCACTGGCTGTTCGCCATGCTGCAGGGCGACTGGGGCTTCTCTTTCGTGAGCCGCATGAACGTCGACACGCTGATCCTGCAGCGCCTGCCGACGACCCTGATCGTGATCGGCTCCTCGCAGCTCCTCGCCATCCTGGTGGCGTTGCCGGTCGGCGTGCTGGCCGCCACGCGGCCCTATTCGCTGTTCGACCAGATCGCCAATACGCTGGCCTTCATCGGCTTCTCGTTGCCGACCTTCTTCACCGGCCTGCTGCTGATCCTGGTCTTCTCGGTCCAGCTCGACTGGCTGCCCTTCGTCTACCGCGCCGACATAAACGCCACCGGCTGGCACTTCTACTGGGAGCATATCAAGCAGTCGATCATGCCGGTGACGGTGCTCGGCCTGTTCCAGGGCGCCTCGCTGGTGCGCTACGTGCGTTCCTCGGTGCTCGACGTCATCCGGCTCGACTACGTCACCACGGCGCGCTCCAAGGGCATCGGCGAGCGCAAGGTGATCACCAAGCACGTGGTGCGCAATGCGATGATCCCGGTGGTCACCCTGGTGGCGCTGCAGATGCCGATCGTGTTCGGCGGCGCCATCGTCACCGAGCAGATCTTCCGCGTGCCCGGCATCGGCTCGCTGCTGATCTCGGCCATGCTGGCCAACGACACGCCCGTCGTGATGGCCGTCACCTTCGTGTTCGCCTGTCTCGTCGTCCTCTTCAACCTCATAGCAGATGTCCTTTATGGCTGGCTCGACCCCCGCATCGCTTTCCGCTGAGGCGCCCGCC
>DATHNU010001000.1:0-2272 GCA_035485695.1 Reyranella sp.
CCCCGACGACATGTCGGGCATCTTCGAGAATTTGCGCGAAGCGGCCCTCACCATGCAGCAGGGCGGCGGCATCGGTCACGACTTCTCGACGCTGCGCCCGCAGGGCGCGCCGGTGATGGGCGTCGGCGCCGACGCCTCGGGGCCGCTCTCCTTCATGGATGTGTGGGACTCGATGTGCCGCACCATCATGAGCGCGGGCTCGCGCCGCGGCGCCATGATGGCGACGTTGCGCTGCGATCATCCCGACATCGAGGCCTTCGTCGACGCCAAGCGCGATCCGCGGCGGCTGCGCATGTTCAACGTCTCGGTGCTGGTCACCGACGCGTTCATGAAGGCGGTGAAGGACGATGCTGACTGGGATCTCGTGTTTGGGGGCAAGGTCTTCCGCACGATCAAGGCCGGCGCCTTGTGGGAGCGCATCATGCGCGCGACCTACGATTATGCCGAGCCGGGCGTGATCTTCATCGATCGGGTCAACCAGCGGAACAACCTCCATTATTGCGAGACGATCCAGGCGACGAACCCGTGTGGTGAGCAGCCGTTGCCGCCCTACGGCGCCTGCCTGCTGGGCTCGATCAATCTCGCGGCCCTGGTCAAGGACCCGTTCACGCCGCAGGCCAGCCTGGATATGGCGGCGCTGGAGCGACTCGTGCCGCTGGCCGTGCGCATGCTCGACAACGTGGTCGACGTCTCGCGCTTCCCGCTGCCGCAGCAGGAGAAGGAGGCCAAGGCCAAGCGCCGCATCGGCCTCGGTGTCACCGGACTGGCCGATGCCCTGATCTTCTGCGGCGTGCGTTACGGCTCGCCCGAGGCGGTCAAGCTCACGCGCGACTGGCTGGGTGCCGTCCAGCGCCTGTCCTATCTCGCGTCCGCCGATATCGCGGCCGAAAAGGGCAGCTTCCCGCTCTACGATCAGGCGCGTTACCTCGCCGGCGAGACGATCCGCGGCCTGCCGGAGGAGGTGCGCACGGCGATCGGCCGTTACGGCATCCGCAACGCGCTGCTGAATTCGATCGCCCCCACCGGCACCATTTCGCTTCTGGCCGACAACGTCTCCTCCGGCATCGAGCCGGTGTTCGCCTTCAGCTATGTGCGCCACGTGCTGCAGCCCGACGGCTCCAAGCGCGAGGAGAGCGTCGAGGACCATGCCTTTCGGCTGTGGCGTGCCCTCAAGGGCAACGAACCACCGTCCGATGCCTTCGTCGACGCCCAGACGCTCACCCCCGCCGACCACCTCGCCATGCAGGCCGCAGCCCAGGCGTTCGTCGACAGTTCGATCTCCAAGACCATCAACCTGCCGCGCGACATCTCCTTCGAGGCATTCAAGGGCATTTACGAAGAGGCCTATGCCCGGGACTGCAAGGGCTGCACGACCTATCGGCCCAACGACGTGACCGGCGCGGTGCTCGAAGTGAAGCCATCCGAAGCCGGCACCGTTCCGGTGCTGGTTCCGGCGGCCCGCGAGAGCGGCGTGGTCTATATCGCCCAGCCGCTCGATCGGCCCGAGGACCTGCCGGGCCGCACCTACAAGATCAAATGGCCGGGCAGCGACCACGCGATCTACATCACCATCAACGACGTGATGCAGGACGGCCGGCGCCGGCCGTTCGAGATCTTCATCAATTCCAAGAACATGGAGCACTACCCCTGGACCGTGGCGCTGACCCGCATGATCTCTGCGGTGTTCCGCCGGGGCGGCGACGTCTCCTTCGTGGTCGAGGAGCTCAAGGCCGTGTTCGATCCGCGTGGCGGCCAGTGGATGGAGGGCCGGTACGTGCCCTCGCTGCTGGCGGCGATCGGCGGCGTGATCGAGCGCCACCTGATCGAGATCGGATTTCTCACGCCGGCCGATCAGCCGCGCATCACCGAGGCGGCCGAGCAGCGCCTGCGGCTGGCCGCCGGCGCCCGCGAGCCTGCCGACGGCACGGCGGGAGCGCCGTCCGCCCTGGGGCCGACTTTGGGTCAGTGCCCGAACTGTGGCGCCGCCGCGCTCAGCCATCAGGAAGGCTGCGACGTCTGCCTGAATTGCGGTTATTCCCGTTGCGGGTGAGGCGACGGCGGCCGCTGCGTCAATGGGAGCCGCGTGCTTCGGCCCCTGATTTGACATAAGAGTGATCGCAAATCCGCACCGACAAAGGAGACGGACGAATGATTCGGCGGGCGATTCTGGCGGTGACGCTGTTGAGCGGCGGCATGGTCCTGGCCGATTCGACGGGCGCCCTGGCGCAGGCCCTGCCGACCGATCGCAGCGAGCTTGCCTATTCCTACGCCC
>DATHNU010001001.1:0-2874 GCA_035485695.1 Reyranella sp.
ATGGTCGCGACCGCAGCCAGGCTTGGTCACGCCGGCATCGGCGTCTGTGACCGCAACAGCCTGGCTGGGGTGGTGCGCGCATGTCGCTGCCAAGGAGCTGAAACTCCGCTTCGTCGTCGGGACGCGCCTGGTGCTGGACGATGACGCGACCTATCTCGCGTGGCCAACGGATCGCGCGAGCTACGGGCGGCTGACCAAATTGCTGTCCCGCGGCTGGATGCGCGCGCCGAAAGGCCAGTGCCAGATCAGCCGCACCGAAATGCTGGACCATGCGGAAGGGTGGGTGATGGCGGCGGTCCCCCCTTCCCTTCCGGATGCCCGCCTTGCCGAGCGTCTGCAGGCCGACGCCCGTGACCTGCGGGATCGCCTCGCCAGGCCGCTGCTCTGCTCGGCGGCCGTCACCTACGACGGGGCCGACCGGCACCGGCTGGAGACCCTCACCGCCATGGGCGCTGCGGCGGGCGCGGGCCTGCTGGCCACGACCGATCCGCGGTATCACCATCCCGATCGTCGCCGCCTCGCCGACGTGCTGACGGCGATCCGGCTCGGCGTCCCGGTCGATCGGATCGGCTTTGCGGCCGATCGCAACGGCGAGCGCTGCCTCAAGAGCACGACGGAAATGGCTCGGCTCTTTGCCGCCCATCCGGCGGCGCTGGATAACACCATCCGCGTGCTCGATGCCTGCGCCGGCTTCTCGCTCGACCAGCTGCGCCACGAATACCCCGATGAGATCCTCGAACCGGGCCGCACGCCGCTGCAGACGCTGACGGACCGCGTCCATGACGCCGCTGCGCGCCGTTGGCCCAATGGCGTGCCGCCCGACATCCAGAAGCGCATCGCGCACGAGCTGCAGCTCATCGAAGCGCTGTCCTACGCACCCTATTTTTTGACCGTGGATGAGGTCGTTCGCTACGCGCGCTCGCAGGGCATCCTGTGTCAGGGGCGCGGCTCCGCGGCCAATTCGACCGTCTGCTACGTGCTCGGGATCACCGCCGTTGATCCCTCGAAGCACGACCTGCTGTTCGAGCGCTTCGTCTCCGCGTCGCGCAATGAACCGCCCGACATCGACGTCGATTTCGAGCATGAGCGGCGCGAGGAGGTCATCCAGCACATCTACGACCGCTACGGCCGCAACCGCGCGGCGATCGTCGGCACCGTCATCCGCTATCGCGGGCGCAGCGCCATCCGCGAAGTCGGCAAAGCCCTCGGGCTCTCGGAGGACGTGACGGGGCGGCTGGCCAAGGCGACCTGGGGGCCAGGCCGCGAGGACGGCCTCGAGGCGCTTGCCGCGACGGAAGGCCTCGACCGCAGCGATCGGCGGCTTTCGCTTGCCTTGGAACTGGCCGCCGAGATCCAGGACTTCCCCCGCCACCTGGCGACCCATGTCGGCGGCTTCGTCATGAGCCGCGGATTGCTGACTGAGATGGCGGTCGTCGGCAATGCCGCCATGGCCGGACGCACCGTGCTGGAATGGGACAAGGACGACGTCGACGCGCTCAAACTGCTCAAGGTCGATATCCTGGCGCTCGGCATGCTGTCCTGCCTGCGCCGCGGCTTCGATCTGCTGCGCAAGCACCGCCGGATCGATCTTGATCTCGCGGCGGTTCCACGGGACTGCGAAGCGACCTACGCCATGCTGCGCCGGGCGGACTCGCTCGGTGTGTTCCAGGTCGAGAGCCGGGCGCAGATGGCGATGCTGCCGCGGCTGCGGCCGAGCCAATTCTACGACCTGGTGGTGCAGGTGGCGATCATTCGCCCGGGTCCGATCCAGGGCGACATGGTGCATCCCTATCTCCGCCGGCGCTGGCAGCTGGAAGAGCCGGTTTACCCCCAGCCGTCACCCGAACATGGCGATCCCGACGAACTGAAGAACGTGCTCGGCCGCACCCTCGGCGTGCCGCTGTTTCAGGAGCAGGCCATGCGGGTGGCAATCGTCGCCGCCGGGCTCACGCCCGGCGAGGCGGACGATCTACGTCGCGCCATGGCGACCTTCAAATACACCCAGGGCGTCGGCGTCTACCGCGACCGGCTGATCGGCGGCATGACCCGACGGGGCTACGATCCGGAACTCGCCGAACGGGTGTTCAAGCAGATCGAGGGCTTCGGTTCCTACGGCTTCCCGGAGAGCCACGCGGCGAGTTTCGCGCATTTGGCCTACGCTTCGTCCTGGCTGAAATGCCATCACCCGGCGGTCTTTGCCGCGGCGCTGCTCAACAGCCAGCCCATGGGCTTCTACGCGCCGGCCCAGATCGTCGGCGATGCCCGCAAGCACGACGTCGAGGTCCGGCCGCTCGACATCAACGCCAGCGACTGGGACTGCACGCTGGAACCGGAGACGCGCAGGGCAGATCGGCACGCGCTGCGGCTTGGTCTGCGGCTGGCGTCGGGCCTGCCGGCGGACGAAGGCCGGCTGATCGTGAAGGTGCGGCATTCGGGCAACGGATCGCCCTACGGATCGGTCGAAGAGGTCGCGCGGCGCACCGGCGTCAGTCGCAAGGCAATCGAGGCCCTGGCCGAAGCGGACGCCTTCGCCAGCCTCGGGTCCACGCGCCGGGCCGCGATGTGGGAAGCCAAGGCGATCGAGCGCGACGTGCCGCCTTTGCTGCGGCTGGCGGAGAGCAGCACGTTCGGCGAGCCGTCGCTCATCCAGGAGCCTGCCGCCAGCCTGCCGGCCGAAGCCGCCGGGCAATCGGTCGTGCTGGATTACACCGCCATGGGGCTCACGTTGCGGCAACATCCCCTCGCTTTGCTGCGCCCAGCGCTGCAAGCGCAGGGCTACCACGACACACGCCGGCTCAACACCGCGCGCCCCGGCAGTTCCATCCGGTTGCCCGGGATTGTTTTGATGCGGCAGCGGCCTGGCACGGCCAAGGG
>DATHNU010001002.1:0-3825 GCA_035485695.1 Reyranella sp.
GCCGGCCGATTGCCAGCTCGTCAAATGCATATGACCTGCCTCTATTGTTGCAGGGAGGGCGTGGAAGCGCGCGGAGCGTCGGTTGCACGCCATGAGTTGGAGGCGCGCTCGGCCGCGATGACAGAAAAATGCCGTCAGGCCCTCCCAGAGATCAGGCCTAGGCTGAAGACGCTCGCCAAGGAACTCGACGTGCCCGTGCTGGCGCTACCCGCACTTGCCGCGACCCTGAACCGATCGTTCCCTGAGGAAACCCTATGCCAGCCTCTCCCTTAGTTACGTGGAGGAAGCTCAACCTTCGCGTCTTTCAGCGCTCTCTCGATGACCGGAATGCCGGAAGTATCACCGGCCTGGCACTTCGCGACGGCTATGGGTACTTCAGCGTTCGGAGTCGCGTCATGCGCGGAAGTCTTTCGATATACATCGGCCAGCGCCTGGCAATACTTTGCATCGGCCGATTGGGCGAACGCGGTGACCGGCAAGGTAAGTGCAAAACAAGCGATCAACAATTTGGTGGCTGAAGTCATGATCGATCCCCCGCATGTCATGACTGCGCCGCGCGGCCCTGACCTGGCCACTCACGATGTCGCGCGCTTCGACCATCGTCAAGGAAGCTTCGATATCCGGCGGAGCACAGTGCTGGGAGCGGCGCTGGCGGTGCTTGTCGGTCATTGGGTCTGACCTCGAGGCTGGCGCGCGTCGTGCGCCCGCTCCGCGGCCTCATTACTCATCGACGAAGGCAGATCTCGGAGAGCGCAAGATGTCGGGACGAACCACCAAAGGAACACAGGCCCGCGCCGCGCGCGCGACCTACTCTCGTGCTCCCTCTGAAACGGAAAGACCCGGCCGATGAAGCCTGCCGCCTTTTTCCTGGGATCGATCCTCGCCGTCGCCGGCTGCGCCCAGTTCGCGCCGCAGGAAACCGCCCTGTCCACGCCGATCGCGCCGTCCGAGGTCGACTGGGCGCGTGGCAGCGGCGCGAACACCGTGAGCGGAATCGCGCTCATCAAGGCCGGCAACACGAATCATACCTGCGCCGGACAGTCGGCGATCCTCATTCCCGACAGCGCCTATGCCCGCGCGCGCATGACGGCGATCTTCGGCAACGCGACCAAGGGCATGCGCGCCGCCAGCCTGGGCGCGGCGAAGTTCGAGCGCGACGATCCGCTCTATGTCTCGACCCTGCGCACGGTGCGTTGCGACGCGATGGGCAGCTTCTCCTTCCCGCGCGTGCCCGATGGCGTCTGGTACGTCACGAGCAGCGTGAAGTGGCAGGGCGCCTCGCAGGTCGAGGGCGGCTCGGTCATGCAGCGCGTCGACCTGCGCGGCGGACGGCTGGTGAAGGTCATGCTGCCCTGAGTCGAAGTCGCGCGGCATCGGTGACGTGCTAGCCTGTCGCCGCAACGATGCCGAGAGGAACAATGTCGAAGCTCGTAACGCGCCGCCATGCCGTGGCGCTGGGTGTGGCCGCGACGCTGATCGCCACGCGCGCCGCCGCGCAGGCGCCGTGGCCGTCCAGGCCCGTGCGCGTCATCGTGCCGTTTCCGCCCGGACAGGCAGCGGACATCTTCGCGCGGCTGATGGCGGAGCGGCTGACGGAGATCTGGAAGCAGCAGGTCCTGGTCGACAACAAAGGCGGGGGCGGCGGCATTCCGGGCACCGAGGCCGGCAAGGCGGCGGCGCCCGACGGCTACACGCTGCTGATCGCCACCAGCGGCACCTTCGGCGTCAATCCCAGCCTCTATCCCGACCTGCCCTACCGGCCGCTGGTCGACTTCAAGCCGATCACCAACATCCTGCGCGGCCCGCTGGTGATCGTGGCCCATCCCAGCTTTCCCGCCGGCACGGTGGGCGAGCTGATCGAGCTCGCCGCCAAGGAGCCGGGCAAGCTTTCCTACGCGTCGGCCGGCCCCGGCACGGCGCAGCATCTCAGCATGGAGCTGTTCAAGCTCCAAGCGAAGATCGACATCGTGCACGTCCCCTACAAGGGCTCCGGCCCGGCGATGGCCGACCTGCTGGGCGGCCACGTCAAGCTGATGATGGACAGCACCGCCTCGGCGCTGAGCGCGATCCGCGACGGCCGCATCAAGGCGCTGGGGGTGACGACGGCGCGCCGCCTGCCGGCGCCGCTCGACAAGGTGCCGTCGATCGGCGAGACCGTCCCGGGCTATGATTCGGCCGGCTGGTCCGGGTTGGTGGCGCCGGCGAAGACCCCGGACGAGATCGTCAACAAGGTGAATGCCGATCTCACGACAGTGCTGCGCGATCCGGCGATGCTGCGCCAGTTCGAGGAGCGGGCGACGCTGGCCGCGCCGACGACGCCCGCTGAGTTCTCCGCCTTCATCGCCAGGGACATGGCGACCTGGGCCGAGGTGGTGAAGGCCACCGAGACCAAGCCGGGCAACTAGCATGGCCGGACGAGTCGGATGTTTCGCCGGCCTGGCCGCGCTTGTCCTTGCCGGGCTGATCGCGTCCGTCCCGTCGGTTTGGGGCGCCGGGGGGAGCGGCACGTTCGTCGTCATCTCCGATCTGCATTTCAATCCGTTCGACCCGCCGGCGCTCGCCACGACCCTGGCGAGGTCGGCTCCGGCAGCATGGAAGGCGACCTTGGCCACCGCCCAGGATCAGGCGATGTCGCGAACCGGGGAGGACACCAACCACGCCCTGCTGGCCTCGAGTCTCGTCCCCTTCGCGAAGGCCATGGCGGGCGCGGATTTCGCCATCGTGCCGGGTGATTTTCTCGTTCACGAGTTCGATGCAAAGGCAGCGAAGGCCCTGGGCGTCGCCCCGGTGTCGCAAGCCGCCGGCGAGATGGCGGTGAAGACGACGATTTTCGTGGGCGATGCCCTGGCCGATGTGCTCGCCGGCAAGCCCGCCATCGTGGCCCTCGGCAACGTCGATTCGAGCTGCGGTGACTACCGGATCGAGCCGGGCGGCCGTTATCTCGCCGAGACGCGGGAGGTGGTTCGGCGTCTCGTCGGCGCCGAGCAGCTGGAGCCCGACTTCGACCGGACCTACGCCGCCGGCGGCTACTATGCGGCGCGCCATCCGACCCTGGCGAACGGGCTGATCGTGGTCCTGAACGACGTGCTGTGGTCGACAGAATATCGCGACGCCTGCGGGACGGATGGGCTCGCCGCCGCTCAGGCGATGCTGGGTTGGTTCCGCGACCGGCTGGCGCGCCAACGCGCGAACGGCGGGCGCGTCTGGCTGGTGCATCACATTCCCTGGGGAATCGATCCCTATTCCACGATCGTCAACACCCGGGCTTCAACCTGCCCGGCGAAGGTCGTTCCGTTCCTGCGCGAGCCGTTCGCCTCCGATTTCCTGGCGCTTCTCGCCGAATACCACGACGTGATCCAGGCGAGCTTTTCGGGGCATACCCACTTCGACAATTACCGATTGCTGATCGACGGGCGCGGGGCGGCCGTCGGGATGGACAAGCTCACGCCGGCCATCAGTCCCATCTTCGGACAGAATCCAGGCTTCCAGGTGTTCACCTATGACAGGCGGTCCGGTGTGCCGGGCGACTTCTCGACCTGGTATCTCGCCAATCCCGGCGCCGCGCCCAGCGCCGCCGATTGGCGGCTGGAATACACCTTCACCACCGCCTATCGGCAGCCGCACTACGCGCCCGATGCGGTGAAGACCATTTGGCAGGCGATGGCAACCGACGGCGCGGTGCGGGACACGTTTCGGCGGCTCTACAATGTCGGGCGCGGCGCGCTTGCCGGTCCGCTCACAGCCTATGCCTGCGCGATCGGTCATCTCGACCGGCCGTCCTTTACCGCTTGCTATTGTCGGTAGTCGGCCGGGACGAAAGCGGCG
>DATHNU010001003.1:0-3780 GCA_035485695.1 Reyranella sp.
GAGCGAATCGCCGGCCTCGCGGCGCGCCACCATCATCTCGACCGAGATCATGGCGTCGTCGACCAGCAGGCCGAGCGCGATGATCAGGGCGCCGAGCGAGATGCGCTGCAGGATGATACCGGAATACTCCATGAACACGAAGGTGGCGGCCAGCACCAGCGGGATGGCGATGGCCACCACCAGGCCGGCGCGCAGCCCGAGGCTGATGAAGCTCACGACCAGCACGATCGCGACCGCCTCGAACAGGGCGCGCGTGAAGCCGCCGATCGCCTCGTCGACGACCGCCGGCTGGTTGGAGACCAGGTGCACGCCGACGCCGATCGGCAGCTCGGCCACCACCCGAGTCATGTGCGCCCGCAGATCCTTGCCGAACTGGATGAGGTTGCTGTTCTCCTTCATGCCGATGGCGATGCCGATCGCCGGCTGGCCGTTGAAGCGGAACATCGGCTGCGGCGGCTCGACATAGCCGCGCGTGATGGTGGCGACGTCGGCCAGCCGGAAGAAGCGGTCGTTGACCCGGATGTTGACGGCGCGCAGGGCCTCGACCGACCTGAACTGGCCGCTCACCCGCAAGGTCACCGTCTCGGGGCCGGCCTGCACGATGCCGGACGGCGCCACCGCGTTCTGCTGCTGCAGGCTGGTCAGCACCGCCTGCTGGTCGACGCCGAGTCCTGCGATATGCCGGGTCGAGAAGTTGAGATGGACGACTTCGTCCTGCACGCCCAGCAGCTCGACCTTGCCGGCGCTGGGCAGCTTCAGGATCTGGGCGCGCGCCTGCTCGGCATAGTCGCGCAGCTGGCGGAAGGAGAGGCCGTCGGCGGTCAGCGCATAGATGTTGCCGAACACGTCGCCGAACTCGTCGTTGAAGAACGGCCCCTGGACGTTGCTGGGGAAATCGCTCCTGATGTCGTTGACCTTGTTGCGCACCTGGACCCAGATGCCCTTGATGTCGCGACCGGGCGTGTCGTCCTTCAGGTTGACGAAGATCGTGGTCTGGCCCGACGTCGTGTAGCTCTTGGTGAAGTCGAGCGAGCCCAGCTCCTGCAGCTTGCGCTCGATGCGGTCGGTGACCTGGTTGGTCATCTCCTCGACCGTGGCGCCCGGCCAGCTCGCATAGACGACCATCGACTTGATGGTGAAGGAGGGATCCTCCTGGCGGCCCAGCCGCATGTAGGAGAAGCCGCCCGCCAGCACGATCGCCAGCATCAGGTACCAGACGAAGGAGCGGTGGCGGAGCGCCCACTCCGAGAGGTTGAAGCCGTTCATGGCGCGAGCTTGACGATCTGCCCCGGCGCGAGGCTGTGCGCGCCGGCGATGACGACGCGCGCGCCGCCCGGCAGCTCGGCCGCGCCGCTGCCGGCTGCGACGGTCGCCGTGTCTTCCTCGCGCGCGATCACGGTCACTTCGTGCAGCGCCACCGAGTTCTTGGCCGGGTCGACCAGCCAGACGAACGACTTGCCGTCCTTGTCGAGGAGTGCCGTGGCCGGCAGGTCGATGCGCGGTGATACCGGCCGGGTGAGCGCCACGGCGATGGTGATGCCGAGGCGAAAGGCGTCCGATGGATTGTCGAGGGTGAGGAAGACGCCGCGCATGCGGCTCGACGCGTCGGCCGTCGGGTCGACGCTGCGCACGGCGGCGGCCTTCATGGCGACGACATGATCGAGATCGACCGTCAGGGTGAAGTCGTTGGCATGCGACAGGATGTCGGCGAGCTCGTTGGGCACGGCGATCACCGCCTCGCGGATCTCGGGCCGCGCGACGGTGACGATCTTCTGGCCGGCATTGACCACCTGGCCGGGCTCGGCGTAGCGGCCGGTGACGACGCCGTCGAAGTCGGCCTTGAGCTGGGTGAAGGAGAGCAGGTCCTTTGCCTTGCGCAGCGAGGCCCGCGCCCGCGTCAGGTTGGCCTCGGCGGTCTCGCGGTTGCGCTGGATCAGCTCGAACTGGGCCGGCGGCGTGATGTTGTGCTGGGCGAGGTCGCGCTGGCGGCCTTCTTCGGCCTCGGCGTTGGCGAACTGCGCCTCGGCATTGGCGACCGTGGCCTCGGCGCTGCGCACCGCCAGGGTCTGCACGGCGGGATCGAGGGCGGCCAGCTCCTGGTCCCTGGTGACGACGGCGCCGACATCGACGAAGCGCGCCACCATGCGGCCGAAGACGCGGAAGCCGAGGTCGGACTTGTAGCGCGGCTCGATGGTGCCGGCGTAGGGACCCAGCGTGTCCGTGGTGCGCACCGCCGCCACGACCGACAGCACCGGCCGGACGGGCGGTGCGGGCTCCTGCTCGTCATCCCGACAGGCGGCCAGGCCGAGCAGCAGGACCGCGGCGATCCAAACCCATTTCGACGCCGCCTGACTCCTCCGCCCGCTACGCGGGCGCCTCCCCTCGCAAAATGAACGATCGCATTCGCACATCTCGCTCAAAGTCCCTCTCCGCCGCGCAGCGGGGGAGAGGGTGGGGCCCATTGCGAAGCAATGGGAGGGTGAGGTGGTGCGTCGTAAGGGCGGGATGCTTCCGTTCGGAGATGCCGCTGCCCACCTCACCCTCCCCGCGCAAGCGCGGGTCCCCTCCCTCTCCCCCCGCGATGACGCGGGCGGAGAGGGCCTCTGACGCGATATGGCCTTCATCGCCTACGGCCCCGTCGGCTTTCGGTCGTTCGCGATCTCGACCTTCTGGCCCGGCCGCAGCATCTGCACGCCGGCGCTGACGACGATCTCGCCCGTCTGCAGGCCGCTCGATACGGCGATGCGGTCCTTGGTGTAGCTCGAGATGGTGATGGGCTTCAGCGACGCGATGGTGCCGCCGGGATCGAGCACCCACACGGCCGGCCGGCCGTCGATCTCGAACAGCGACGCCCACGGCAGCAGGACGACCTTCTGCTGCCGCGTCGGGCCCGTGCCGTCGACCAGCGCCCCCAGGGTCATGGCGGGCGGCGTCTCGCGCAGGCCGATCTTCACCATCACCGTCTGCGTGCTGGGATTGACCGCCGGCGAGATCTCCCGCAGGTCGCCCAGGGTTTTAACCGCGGGATCGGAGACCAGCGAGATGACGAGCCCCTCGCCGGTGGCGACGTTGGCCAGCGCCCATTCATGGACATTGAACACCGCGTCGCGCGGGCCGTCGCGCGCCAGGCTGTAGACCGGCTGCGCCTGCGCCACCACCTGGCCGGCCTCGGCCATGCGCGCCACGATGATGCCGTCGGCGTCGGCGCGCAGCTCGGTGTAGGCCAGCTGGTCCTGCGCCACGGAGCGATCGGAATGCGCCTGGTCGAGCTGCGCCTTGGCCGAGCGCAGCGACGCCTCGGCCTGGTCGTAGTCGCGGCGCGTGGTGTTGCCGCGGCCCAGAAGATCTTTCTGGCGCTCGAAAGCGGCCGTCGCCTGCCGCACCATGGCCTCGGCCGACACGACGCCGGCCTGGGCCGAGACCAGCTCGGCCTGCTGCTCGTCGGGATCGAGCCGGGCCAGCACCTGGTTCAGCACGACATGGTCGCCGACATTGACCAGGCGCTCGCTGATCTTGCCGCTCAGGCGAAACGACAGGTCGGTGCGGACTTGGGCCGCGATCACGCCGGTGAGCGTGATGGGCGGCGCGAAATCGACGATTTCCGTGGTCACGGCCTTGACCCGGGTGAGCGGCACCACTTCGGCCGCGTCCTCCTTGCAGCCGGCGAGGACGACAAGGCAGACAAGCCAGCAAATTGTCGTCGCTCGAAGGATCCGCCCGCTCCCCGTTTTGCCCGATGCTATCAGGTGCGGCATGATCGTGCGATGCCGACCATCAAGC
>DATHNU010001004.1:0-2739 GCA_035485695.1 Reyranella sp.
GGCCTCGAAGCTGCTGGGCGCGGAGTGGAACGCGGTCAATCCCGGCGATCCCGCCAACTACGCCAAGATGCTGCCCGCCGGCATTGCGTGGTACGCTAAGAACGCCACCACCGCTCGCCAGGAACTGATAGACGCGCTGTCGACCTGATCGCTTTTGTCATCCCGAGCGCAGCGAGGGACCTTTCCTGTGGCCTCAAAGGCCCCTCGCTTCGCTCGGGGTGACAGTTTGTTCGCTCTCCAAGGATAGTGGGTACCAAGCCATGCAGACCGACATGCAGACTCCCGCCGCAGCCCCCCTGCCCGCGCCCGCCCTGGGCCGCTGGGCCAACGCCAACGAGCTGCCGGTGATCGACTTCGCGCCGCTCGGCGGCAAGAACGCGGAAGCCATCGACCGGATCGCGCGGGAGGTTCATGACGCCTGCCGCGACATCGGCTTCCTCACCATCGTCAACCATCCGGTGCCGCCGGCCAAGATCAAGGAGATCTTCCGGCAGTCAGCGCGCTTCTTCGCCCTGCCGCTGGCCGACAAGATGAAGGCCTACATGGGCAACTCCAACCTGTTCCGCGGCTACCTGCCGATGGACGAGCCCGGCAAGCAGAAGGCCTATCGCGGCAAGGCGATCGAGGGCTTCCAGCCGCATCTCGACCCCGCACGCATGAAGGCGCGCAAGCCGCACAAGAACGAGGCCTTCCAGGCCTCGCTCGAACTGCCCGACGACGATCCCGACGTCGTGGTGGGCAAACCCCTGCACGGCGCCAACCTGTGGCCGGACAACCTGCCGGGCTTTCGCGAGGCCGTGCTCGACTACCACACGACGATGACCGGGTTCGCCGGCCTGCTCGCCTCGGTGTTTGCGCGCGGGCTAAAACTGCCGCCTGACTACTTCGCGCAGTTCTACAAGAAGCCGCTGATCCAGGTCCGCCTGCTGCACTACCTGCCGCAGGAGACGCAGGCGGCGCTCGAGGGCGGCGACAGCCGCGCCCATCAGGATGCCGGCGGCTTCACCATGCTTCAGCAGGACGATGTCGGCGGGCTCGAGATCAAGACCAAGTCGGGCGAATGGCTGATCGTGCCGCCGGTCGAGAACAGCTTCGTGGTCAATATCGGCGACAGCATGCGCATGTGGACCAACAACCGGTTCGCCTCGACCCTGCATCGCGTGGTCAACCATTACGGCCGCGAGCGCTATTCGGTGGGCATCTTCGCCAATCCCGACTACGACACGGTGATCCGGCCGCTGCCGACCTGTGTCGATTCAGAGCATCCGCCGACCTTCGACAAGATGCTGTCGGGCGAGGCGCTGCTGTTCCTGTACAGCCGGGTGTGGCCGTCGTTGGGGCAGCCGGACAAGGTGTCGGAATATTAGGGCGTGTACTCATAAATTCAGAGTCACGAACAATGCTTGGCTGACGTCCGCCTGGGAGCCCACAAGGAGCTGGCCCTCGCCTGTGTCATGGGGCGACGATAGAAGGCGTCGAGCCCGCGCTTGCGACGCCGCAATCGCAGGTGCACGTCCCCATCGACAGTCTGCAGTTGACGGGATGCTCTTGTTCGGTGTGAGTGCCGCGTACATTTCCCAGTGATGCAGATATACTGGTCAATGCTCGCCGCGCACGTGATCCCCCAACAGAAGCTGACGCGCAAGGGTAGCGACCGGCCACGTCACAACTTCGGTTTTGACTGTGGCGGCAGAGGGCAAACATGCATCGGAGATTGGGATGAAGATCGCACGCATCGAGGCCTTCCAGCTCCGCTGGGCTCCGAAGGACCCGCCCACTGCCGGCAGTGCCTTCCTGCGCGTGTGGACCGATGACGGGCTCTACGGGCTCGGCGAAGCATCTCCCATGCAGGGCGGCATCGCCTCGCTCGGCATCCTCACGCGCGACATCGCGCCCGCGGTGATCGGCGCCGATCCGCTCGACCACGCCGTGATCCAGGACAAGCTGCTGCACCGGCTGGTCAAGCTGGGGCCGGAGGGCGCGCTGAGCGGCGCGCTGGCGGCGCTGGACATCGCGCTTTGGGATCTCAAGGGCAAATACTTGAAACAGCCGATCTACAAGCTGCTGGGCGGCGCTTGGCGCACGGCACTGCCCTTCTACAGCTCGATCGGCGGCAATGGTACGCGCAGCGTGGACGAGGTGCTCCGCGTGGTGGAGCAGCGGTTGAGCGACAAGCCGGCAGCGATAAAAATCCGCTTCGACAACGACCGCAGCACGGTCGATATCGACATCGCCGGCGACCTGGCCAAGGCGCGCGCGGTGCGGAAGCTCGTCGGCCCGGAGTTCCCGCTCGCCTTCGACGCCAACAACGGTTTTTCGCTCAGCGGCGCCGTGCGCGTCGGCCGCGCGCTGGAGGAGCTGGGCTACTGGTGGTTCGAGGAGCCGGTGCAGCACTACCATGTCGCGCAGCTGGGCGAGCTGGCGGGCAAGCTGGACATCACCGTCTCCGCCGGCGAGCAGACCTACACGCTTGCGGCGCTGGCCGACCTGATCGATGCCGGGGTGCGGATGGTGCAGCCGGATATCGTCAAGATGGGCGGCATCACCGGCCTACAGCGCTGTGTCGCCCTCGCCCAAGCTTACGGTGTGGAGCTGGTGCCGCACCAGACCCAGCCGACCATCGGTCATCAAGCCAACATGCATGTCGTCGCTGCGCAACTGCATGCCACCAAGCCCTGCGAGCTAAACGATCCTTCGCCGCGCATGCACGCCGTTTTTGTCGATCCACCGGTGCCGAAG
>DATHNU010001005.1:0-2404 GCA_035485695.1 Reyranella sp.
GATCTCGAGCATGGCGCTGCGATGATCCATCCGAGACTCGGCATGGCGATGCGTCGCGCGATCCAACGCGGCCGCGTCATCATTCCAGGGCACGCCAAGGTGGGACCGCCGGGTACGACGGTCGATCTGATCTACGGTCCACTCGACGACGGCTGGGACCTCGATGCGTTTGATTCAACCCCGGTGCTTATCCATGATGCGCCGCGGCCCAACGAGATTGTGCTCTGGATCGGCTACGCCACAGGCCCGCGGATGAACGCCCGATGCAAGGGGCCGGATCAGCGAGAGGTCGATGAACTGGTCGCGTCTTTTGGTAGAAAATCGTGAGGCGAACCACCTTGTTGGGGGACGGCCATGAGCAAAGCAATGACGCTGGAGCGCGCGACTGAATTCGGATCAGCGTGGAACACCCGTGATCCCGATCTTGTGACGAGTTTCTTTGCAGACGACGGTGTCTACCACGCCTCGGTTGGACTGGATCGCCTTGGGAAGACCTATGTCGGCAAGGAAGAAATTCGAAAGGGCGTCAAAGCATTTTTTGAGCGGTTTCCAGACGGGAGATTCGAAAATCTCAAGGTCGTGGTCGCTGGCGACACTGGATCGTTCGAATGGGACTTTGTCGCGACTGATGCAAGCGGGAAGTCGGTCACGACGGCCGGATGTGATCTTCTTGGCTTCCGAGGTGATAAGGTTGTTCTCAAGAATGCATTCCGCAAAGTCAGGGGCTGACTTGACCTGACTTGGGCCGGCGACAGTCCTGGTCTCAGGTCCTTGCGGACCCCAACGCTACCGCGCCTACGAGGTGAGCCTTGAAGCCAGCTCCGGATGACAGACGACCCATCCATCATTCGCCAATCTTTTGGATCGGCGTAGCGTTGTGCCTGGCGGCAATCGCAATCTACCTTTGGTCCGATGACCTTTCGTGGCGACCGACGCCAGGCCCACGGTGAAGAATTGGGCTGGTGCTACTGCGCCAGGATGCCCACGGCGCGAGCAACGTCAGTCCAGCGTTTGACCTCGCTTGTGAAGAACGCTTCGAAGGCCAGTGGATCGGTCGCCATCGGCTCGACCGCCATCGCCGCGATGCGTTGCTTGGTATCCTCGATCGCCATGCCCTTCGCAATGGCGCGGTAGAGCGTGTCGATGATATCAGCAGGCGTGCCGCTTCGCACGAGGACGCCTTGCCAGGCCTGCACTTCGAGGTCGTTGCCGTAGCCGAGTTCGCCGATATCTGGCACATCGGGAAAGCCCGCGAGAGGCCTGTTCGACATCACCGCAAGCGCACGCACCTTGCTCTCCGAGATGAAGGACCTGGTCGTCGGCGTCGGTGTGTCCCACGACAGCTCGACGTCGCCCGAGAGCAGCGCCTGCACGGTCTGCGCGCCGCCGCGATAGGGCACATGCACGAGTTCGATGCCGAGCTTGCGCGCGAACAGCTCGGCACCGAGATGGGCCGAGGAGCCGACGCCACCGGTGGCATAGGTCACCGTGCCGGGCTTTGCCTTGGCGGCAGCCACGACATCGGCGAGACTGTGATAGGGCGACTTCTCCGACGCGAACACGAAGAGCGGCACGCTGGCAACCTGCGACACCGCGGCAAAATCCCTGATCGTGTCGTAATTGAGCTTCACCAGCGCCGGTGCGACGGCATGCGAGAAGATACCGAACAGCAGCGTGTGGCCGTCGGCCGGCGCCTGCAGGACGGCGTTCGCGGCGATGCTGCCGCTGCCGCCGGGACGGTTCTCGACAATGACGTTCTCGCCCAGGATTGGGCCGATCGCCTGCGCCACGATACGGGCGACGGTGTCGACCGTGCCGCCGGCGCTGAATCCGACCATGATGCGGGTCGTCTCCTGGGTAAAGTCTGCGCGCAGGACGCGCGGCGCGGCGAGGAGCGTGGCACCGCCCGTGGCGAGACCGGCAAAACTCCGTCGCGTCACCCCGCGCATGCGTCAGGCAGTTCCCGTGAGCTCGATG
Source organism: Reyranella sp. (assembly GCA_035485695.1). GTDB lineage: Bacteria > Pseudomonadota > Alphaproteobacteria > Reyranellales > Reyranellaceae > Reyranella. Next base: position 1,978 of record DATHNU010001005.1, read on the forward strand.
ATGTGCACACCGCGCTGGCGGTCGGTCAGATAGATCAGGCCCCGTTTGTCCATCGTCACGTCGTTGGAGGAGGCGAACTCGCAGCCGCGCGGTGGGTCAGGCTTGTAGAAGCCGATCTCGCGCGGCCGGAACGGATCGGCAATGTCGACGACGCGCAGGCCCTGGGCGAACCAGGCAAAGGGGATTACCGTGCCGGTAAACACTTCCGAGGGCTGATGGCAACCCATCATCCTCGGCTGCGGCGCGCCGTCCTTGTCGAGCCCCTCGACGTCGAAGGTCGCGATCGGCATCGGCTGCCGCTCGTCGGTGATGTCGTAGATCCATGAAAAGGCGGGCGGCGAGGGGCGCAGTTTCGCCACGTCCTCATCCGCCACCACCATGATGCGCCGGCCGCGCAGCGTTTGCGGGATCGGCAGGCAGGTGTGCG
>DATHNU010001006.1:0-4288 GCA_035485695.1 Reyranella sp.
CCATGTCATCGCCATTTTTATTCCCGGCATGTGAATCTCAAGAATGTCGTCATAACCCATTGTGATACAACGCTAAAATAGACTTCCAAAAACTGGGTTTTTGACTGTATGCGAACCTTCGCACTTGCAGCACGGCATGAGAACAAAACGCGCTTTGCCACGGATTCCAAGGGCCACAGACAGAAACGCCAGCGAATCGGCTCACCCTCGCCGGGGCACCGCGAAAAACGCGAGATGCGACAGGCACTTTTGGCGCCGCCAGCTTCTTCGCGGTTTCTCGGTGTTGAAGATCCAGGCCGTCGACATGGAACGACCCACCGCCAATACGGATCGCTACGGCTTGTGCCGAAAACGCCTAGCCCTCCATATATTGCCCTTAGTGGAGCGCAATTAGTCGCCGCGCGACGCCAGCTCAAAGAATTGCTTGACTCTTTCTGAATTTATACTTAACTAATTGAGCGTCACTACGAAGGCTCCCATCATGTTTTTCCGCTTCGAGCGCCAAACCCATGGCCGGCCGGCACACGCCGACCCAGCCCGCTTTGCGGCGCCCTTTTCGTGCGCCGAGTACGGCCTTCGACAGCGGTGCTTCCAAAAAGCGCCGGCGGAAATGCCGGAAATGCCGGAAACCCCAAAACGCCAACAAATCGAAGGGGTACAGGCGGAGCGAACGGGCGGGCGGAAACTGGCGGAAACTGGCGGAAACCCCCAGGATGACCGGTACGGCGAGCCGACGGTCCCGACTCTGGATTTGACACAGTCGTAGGTAACATCTGACGGCCGCCAGCCGGGAGGAACGCAGGATCATGGCCATCGCACTGGCACCGCGTGTTTACGGGCTGGATGCCATCTGTGCCGCCACCCTGCAGACCGGCGGCGGCGACGAAGTGGCCAACTTCGCCCGCCGCGTCTTCGGCCGTGTGGCCGACAAGGACCTGGCGGCAGCACCGGCCGAGCAACGCGCCGCGGCCGCGACCTCCCTGCTCGCCTTCGCGCGCCGCCGCCTGCCTGGCGTCGCCAAGGTCCGGGTGTTCAATCCGTCCGCCGCCGACCACGGCTTCGAAAGCCGCCACACCATCGTGCAGATCGTCAACGACGACATGCCGTTCCTGGTCGATTCGATCACCAACGAGTTCAATCGCCGCGAGATCGCCGTCCACCTGCTGGCGCATCCCGTGCTGGCGGCGCGGCGCGACGTCGACGGCGACCTCTTAGGCATCGCGGCCGAGGCCGGCGAGCGGGCGCGATCCGAATCGATGATGCATATCGAGATCGACCGCCAGGCCGATCCCCAGGCGCTCGACGAACTGGCCACGGCCCTCACCCGCGTGCTGTCCGAAGTGCGCCTGGCGGTCGAGGACTGGCGGCCGCTGCGGCGCGCCTGCCTCGACGCCATCGCCGATCTCGCGCCCAGCCATTCGCCTCAACTCGCCGAGTACGACGATTTCCTGCGTTGGCTGGAAGCCAATCATTTCACCTTCCTCGGCCATCGCCGCTACCGTTATGCCGACGACCCCGCACAGCCAGGCGGCCTACGCTACGAGCTGATCCCGGGCTCCGCTCTGGGCATCCTGCGGCGCGACGAGGTGCGGCTGTTCGAGTCAGGCCTGGGCAGCGGCGGGGCGATGGCCCGCTTCGCGCGCGGCCCGCACAACATCCTGATCGTCAAGACCGACCGTCCTGCATTGGTCCACCGCATCGGACCGATGGACTGCGTGATCGTGAAGACCTACGACGCCGATGGCCGGATGACCGGCGAGCGGCGTTTGGTCGGCCTGTTCACTTCGGGCGCCTACCACGCGCTGGTGCAGGACGTGCCGCTGCTGCGCGGACGGGTCGAGGGCATCCTGCGCCGGTCGGGCCTCGACGCGCACAGCCACGACGGCAAGGCGCTGCTGGCGATCCTCGAAGCCTATCCGCGCGACGAGCTGTTCCAGATCGAGGAAGACACGCTCTACGACCATGTGCTGGGCATCCTGCAATTGCAGGAGCGGCGGAGGGTGGCGCTGTTCACGCGGCGCGACGCGGTCGGCCGCTTCGCCACCTGCCTGGTATTCGCCCCGCGCGAGCGCTTCGATGCGGCGCTCTCCGACCGTTTCGCTGAGATCCTCGAACAGGCGTGGCACGGCAAGGTGACGTCGGTCGCCTCCTCGATCAGCAGCGACTCGGCGCTCGCCCAGTCGCTGTACACGCTGAAGCTCGAGGCCAACGACACGCCGACACCCGACCTCGCCGAGCTCGAGCAGACGCTCGCCGAGGCAGCGACCTCGTGGAGCGACCGCTTTCGTGCCGCCTTGCAGGCGACGCTTGGCGAGGTCGAAGGCCGCGCCGCCGCCCGCCGCTGGCGCGACTGGTTCCCGACGGTCTATCGCGACAGTTTCGATGCCAACCAGGCGATGGCCGATCTCGCGCCGTTGCAGGCGGCGCTTGGCGGCAAGCTGTTCAGCGTGCGTCTCGAGCGCGACCCCGACGCGCCTCTGCACCGCTTCACCTTGCGCCTGTTCCATCCCAGGGAGCCGATCGCGCTGGCCGATGTCCTGCCGCCGGCCGAACATCTTGGTCTCAGGGTCCTGAGCGAAGTGCCGTTCCTGCTGCACAACCCCGGCGAAGAGGCGATCGCCTTGCAGGTCTTGACCGTCGAGACCATGGACAAATCGGCGGTCGATCTCGCCGCCGTCGGGCCGCGCTTTATCGAAACGGTCGACAAATTGTGGGCCGGCGCCCTGGAAAGCGACGGGCTGAACCGCCTGGTGCTGGGCGCCGGGCTTGCCTGGCGCGAAGTCGCGATCCTGCGCTCCTACGCCAAGTACCTGCGACAGGCCGGCATCGCCTTCAGCCAGGAATATATGGAGCGCGCGCTCAGCGCCTATCCGGCGATCGCCCGGCTGATGGCCGACCTCTTCATGGCGCGCTTCGATCCCGCATTGGGCGAGGCCTCGTCGGACAAGCGCAAGCAGCGCATCGACGCGGTCGAAGAAAAGCTCGCGGGCGCGCTCGAAACAGTGGCAACGCTCGACGAGGACCGTATCCTGCGGCGCTTCTGGAATGCGCTGCGCTGCACCCTGCGCACCAACTACTGGCAGAGCGGTCCGGACGGCGCGCCCAAGGACTGGATCTCCTTCAAGATCGACAGCCGCACCATCGACGAATTGCCGGCGCCGCGGCCGCTGGTCGAGATCTTCGTCTACAGCCCGCGCATGGAGGGCATTCATCTGCGCGGCGGCCGCGTCGCGCGTGGCGGCATCCGCTGGTCCGACCGCCGCGAGGATTTCCGCACCGAGATCCTGGGCCTGATGAAGACCCAGATGGTGAAGAACGCCGTCATCGTGCCGGTCGGCTCCAAGGGTGGATTTTACGTCAAGCGGCCGCCGGTTGGCGGCACGCGCGAGCAGGTCCAGGCCGAGGGCATCGCCTGCTATCAGACCCTGATCCGCGGCCTTTTGGACATCACCGACAACTATGCCGATGGCGGCGTGCGGCCGCCGGCCCAGGTCGTGCGCCACGATGCGGACGATCCCTATCTCGTGGTCGCCGCCGACAAGGGCACGGCCACCTTCTCCGACATCGCCAATGCGCTGGCCCAGGAATACGGCTACTGGCTCGACGATGCCTTCGCCTCGGGCGGCTCGGCGGGCTACGACCACAAGAAGATGGGCATCACCGCGCGCGGCGCCTGGGAATCGGTGAAGCGCCACTTCCGCGAGCTCGGCCACGACATCCAGACCACGCCCTTCACCGTCACCGGCGTCGGCGACATGTCGGGCGACGTGTTCGGCAACGGCATGCTTCTGTCACGGCACATCAAGCTTCTGGCTGCCTTCGACCACCGCCATATCTTCATCGACCCGATGCCCAACCCGGCGACGAGCTGGGCCGAGCGCCAGCGCCTGTTCGACCTGCCGCGCTCGTCGTGGATGGACTACGACAAGTCGCTGCTGTCGGCGGGCGGCGGCATCTATGACCGCGGCGCCAAGTCGATCGCGCTCTCGGCCGCGGCGCAGCAGGTGCTGGGCATCGAGTCGCCCAGCCTGACGCCGGTCGACCTGATGCGCGCCATCCTGGCGGCGCCGGTCGACCTGCTCTATTTCGGCGGCATCGGCACCTACGTGAAGGCGTCCAGCGAAAGCCAGGCTGACGCCGGCGATCGCACCAACGATGCCATCCGCGTCGACGCCAACCAGTTGCGCGCCAGCGTGGTGGGCGAGGGCGCCAATCTCGGCCTCACCCAGCGCGGCAGGGTCGAGGCGGCGCTGGGCGGGCGCAAGATCAACACCGACGCGCTCGACAA
>DATHNU010001007.1:0-4169 GCA_035485695.1 Reyranella sp.
GGCGAACAGGAAGCGGCCGACGGTGCTGCCGACGCCCAGCAGGACGATCAGCAGCACGCCGAAGCCCTCGCCCAGGCCGACGTCGCGGGCATAGGGGGCGAGATGCACGAACGGCACGAACAGGCCGAACGACATCAGAAGCGCGCCGACATAGATCGCCCAGAACGGGCCGGAGCGCACGGCTTCGCCCAGGCTGAACCCGACGGGCATCGCACTCGCGCCGCTCGGATGCGGCGGATCGCCGTCGGGCGTGAGGCCGTAGCGCTCGGGCGCCGAGCGCACCAGCGCGCCGGCCGCGAGCGCGCCCACCACCGTCAGGCCGGCCAACACGAGATAGGTCTGGCGCCAGCCCAGGCCGGCGATCAACGCGTGCGCCAGCGGCGCCCCGACCAGCGTTCCCACGCCGATGCCGGCGATGGCGAGGCCGCTCGCAGTGCCGCGGCGGCGCACGAACCAACGCTGCACCGCCGCGATGCTGGGCACGTAGGAGAGGCCGACGCCCACGCCGACGCCCAGGCCATAGCCGAGATAGACCTGCCACAGGGTCCTCGCCTGGGCGGCAGCAACGAGGCCGATGGCGACCAGCAGCAGGCCGCCGATCACCACAGGACGCGGGCCGATGCGGTCGGCGATCAGCCCGGCGGGAAAGCCGAGCTGGAAGTAAAGGAAGGCCGAGATCGAGAAGACCAGCGCCGTCTCGCCGCGGCGGGCGCCGAACTCGCTCTCCAGCGTGCCAAAGAACGCCGCAAAGGAATAGGCGACGGCAAAGCCCGTCATCATGCACAGGAAGGCACCGGCCACGACCCACCAGCCGGGAAATATCCTGCTCTGCTTCATTTCGATCATGAGGAGGAAGTTAGGGTGCGACGGGCCAGCCGGCCATGTCCAATAGTTCGGTGAAACCCGAACCATTGTAGACGACGGCGTTCTAGCTCTTCTTGCCGTCCTTCTTGTCCTTTTTGCCGTCGTCCGGCTTCCAGCCCCACAGCTTGAACGCCGCTTCGGCGATCGCGGGCTCGAGCTTCTGTTCGGTGAGCTCGACGCCCTTGCCGACTTCCTCGGCGACGATCTTGAGTCCGGTGAGCCGGGCATGCATCTTGTCGTCGGAAGCGATGACGTGCCACGGCGCGTAGTCGGTGTCGGTGCGCTCGAGCATGTCGTCGTAGGCCTCGAGATATTCCTTGCGCTTGGCGATGTTGCGGAAATCTTCCAGCCCGATCTTGTAGCGCTTGTGGGACTTGCTCAGCCGATCGATCATGCGCCGCTTCTGCTCCTCGGCGCTCACGTGAACGAGGATCTTGACGATGCGCACGCCGTCGTCGGCCAGTTCGTGTTCGAACTCGTTGATCTCGTGGTAGGCCCGCTGCCAGGCCGCGGTGCTGCACAATCCCTCGATGCGCTCGACCAGCACGCGGCCGTACCAGGTGCGGTCGAAGATTGCCCAGTTGCCGGGCGTCGGCAGCCTTTGCCAGAAACGCCACAGGTAATGGCGGCCCTGCTCTTCCGGCGTCGGCGCGCCGATGCGCCAGACATGTGTCGATTTCGGCTCGAGGCCGGCGACGAGGCGCTCGATGAGGCCGCCTTTGCCGGCGGCATCCCAGCCGTCGAGACCGATCACGACCCGGCCCCCGGTGCGCAGATGATTGACCTGCAGATCGAGCAGGCGGCGTTGCAGCTTCGCCAGGTCGTGTTCGTAGCTCTTGTCGTCGATCGGACCGTCGATCATCTCGATCTTGTCCAGGATCGGCCACTTGCCCATCATTTTTCCTCCGGGGCCGGATCGTGCCAGTGCCAGCGTGGCAAGGCAACGCGCGTGGGACATTGACAGCACGAACCGTCGCGACGACTAATCTCGCCAATGGCCGACGCCGAACCAACCATTCGTTACACGGTGAACGCGGGAAAGCCCGTCGTCGAGGTCGGCGGCGTGTGGACGGTATTCAGCCTGCGCGGCTTCCGTGCGAAGGCCGACAAGGCGCGACAGGCCGCAGGAACCGCCAAAGCGGCGCGCGCTGTCGATGCGAGCGGTGTGAAGCAGCTCGATACGGCGGGCGCGCTGGAAATCCTGGAGCTCGCCGGCGCCGACGCGGATTCCGAGATCAAGACGGACAAAAAGGCTCACGCCGACATTTTCGAAGTCGTGAAGAAGAACATGGGCGAGACGCCGCCCGAGCTGCACGTCAACTGGTTTGCTCATTGGCTGGAGGAAGTCGGGCACAATACGGTCAATCTCTACCACCAGGGCATCAATCTCTGCGAATTCTTCGGTGAGATCCTGTTTGTCTTCGTCGAGGCGTGCGTGGAGCCGCGCCGCTTCCGCATCAGCGCCGTGGTGCGTCAGATGTACGAGGTCTGGGTCCGGGCGCTGGTGATCGTAGGCGTGCTGTGCTTCCTGATCGGCGTCGTGATCGCCTACCAGGGCGTCCAGCAGCTCAAGCAGTTCGGCGCCGAGACCTTCACCGTGGAAGCAGTCGGCATCGGCATGTTCCGTGAACTCGGCGTGCTGCTCACCGCCATCATCGTGGCGGGACGTTCCGGCAGCGCCTTCACGGCGCAAATCGGCACCATGCAGGTCAACCTGGAAGTCGATGCCATGCGCACGATGGGGCTCAATCCCGTCGAATGGCTGGTCCTGCCGCGCATCGTGGCCCTGGTGATCTCGATGCCGCTGCTGGCCTTCTGGGGCGACATGACCGGTCTGCTGGGCGGCGCCGTCGCCTGCACCTTCTACCTTGATTTCACTTTCGTGCAGTTCTTCGAGCGGCTGCGCGACACGGTGGGGCCGTGGCACTTCTATACCGGCATGATCAAGGCGCCGGTGTTCGGTGCGGTGATCGCCACGATCGGCTGCTTCGAGGGGCTTCAGGTCCATGGCAGCGCCGAAAGCGTCGGCCAGCTCACGACGCGCTCGGTCGTGGAATCGATCTTCTGCGTCATCGTCCTCGACGCGGTGTTCTCGATCATCTTCCTGCTGGCGAACGTCTGATGGCAGAAGACGGACAGGCGCAAGAAGCTAGGCCGGGAGCTACAAAACCGGCAGCGACCACGCCGGCAGCTACCAAGCCGGAAGGCGGGCAACTGGTCGACCACAGGGACGGTCGCGACGTCGTGCTCAAGCTGCGGGGCGTGCGCACGCAGTTCGGCGACAACATCGTCCACGACAACCTCGATTTCGACGTATTTCGCGGCGAGATTATAGCGCTTGTGGGTGGATCGGGATCCGGCAAATCCGTGCTGCTGCGCACCATCATCGGCCTCAACGATGCGACCAAGGGGACGATCGAAATCCTGGGCAAGGACATCAGCAAGCTGCACGGCAAGGCCGAGCGCGACATACAGGGTCGCACCGGCGTGCAGTTCCAGGACGGCGCCTTGTTCTCCTCACTGTCGGTGTCGGACAACATCATCATACCGATCCGCGAACATGCCGGCTTGGACGAGCAGACCATGCGCGACATCGCCGCCCTCAAGATCGCCCTCGTCGGCCTCCCCCCCGACACCGGCGACAAGAAGCCTTCCGAGCTTTCCGGCGGCATGCGCAAGCGCGCCAGCCTGGCCCGCGCCCTGGCCCTCGACCCAGAGTTGTTGTTCCTCGACGAGCCGACCGCCGGCCTCGACCCGATCGGCGCCGCCCACTACGACGAACTCGTCAAGGGGCTGAACAAAAGCCTCGGCCTCACCATTCTCATGGTGACGCATGATTTGGACAGCCTCTATGCGGCTTGTGACCGGATTGCCGTGCTGCTCGACAAGCACGTCGTGGTAGGTACCATGGAAGAGATGCTGAAATACGATCATCCCTGGGTCCGGGAATATTTCCACGGGCCGCGCGGGCGAGCGGCAGCCCACAAGGAGTAGAAGCGGCGAGCGATGGAAAGAAAATCGCCCTATGTGCTGGTCGGCGCGGCGATGATCGTGTTCATCGCGGCCGTCGCCGGATTCGTCATCTGGAAGCTGCGCGCCGGCGACCGGACGTCCTATGCCTACTATGTCATCCTGTTCTCGGGTGACGTGCAGGGCCTGACCAACGATTCGCCCGTGTTTTACCGCGGCTTGCGGGTCGGCCGCGTGCACAGCATCCAGCTCACCGCGCGCACCGACACGCAGCGCTCGACAGGGCGCGAGCGTTTGACCGAGAAGATCGAGGTCACCGTCGCCGTCGACTGGAA
>DATHNU010001008.1:0-10898 GCA_035485695.1 Reyranella sp.
ACCGCAAATCCTACATGGGCGGCTTCGTGAAAGTGGCGCGCGAGTTCGACGAGGTCGAGCTGGTCGGCATCGAATCGCCGCTATGGCCCAAGACCGGCACCGGCTCGGGCTGGGTCACCGAGGAAGCCTACGAGACCTTCGCCGGCAAGATGATCTCGGAACTCTCGGCACAGGGAAAGGTCGACGGCGTCTATCTCAGCCTGCATGGCGCCATGGGCGTGCGTGGCGTGGCGCGGCCCGAGGCGGAGCTGGCCCGACGGGTGCGCGCGGTCGTCGGGCCGGGCGCCTTCATCGTCGGCACCTTCGATCCGCACGGCAACGAGGACGAGGCGTTCCTGCAGCACGCCGACATGGCGTTCACGGTGAAATACTTCCCGCACTACGACAGCTACCTGCAGGGCGAACGCGCGGCGCGCATGCTGGTGCGGGCTATCCGCGGCGACTATGCGCCATCGACCGTGACGGTGCGCGTGCCGATCATTTCGCCGACCGTCCTGCAATGGACGGGCGCCTCGCCGTGGATGGATCTGGTGCAGCGCGCGCTCACCTGGGAGGCGCGCGAACCCGACGTCTATGTGAACTTCTTCTTCGGCTTTCCCTTTGCCGACGTACCGGATGTCGGCATGACGTTCCAGGTCATGACGAATGGCGATGCCGCCCTGGCGCGCAAGGTCGCCGACGACATGGCATCGGCCGCCTGGCGCCGGCGCGAGGCACTGCTCGGCTCGACCACCGTCCACACCATCCCCGAAGGCGTAAAGCTCGCGAAGCAGGCCGTGGCCCTGGGCGCAACGCCGGTGGTGCTGGCCGACCACAGCGACCGTTCCGGATCGGCGACCTGGATCCTGAAGGAGATCATCGCGCAGGATCTTTCCGATGTGCTGATCGCCACGATCGCCGATCCCAAGGTAAGCGATGCGCTGAAGGCTGCGGGCGTAAAGGCGGGCGATCCATTCGACATGGAGGTGGGCGGCCTGGCCGACGAATCGGCCGGTGCCCCGGTGCGCATTCAGGGTACGGTGCTGAACGCGGTCGAGGGCTATGGCCAGCTCTGGGTCGTGGTGAAATTTGGCCGCGGCAACGTGCTGGTGATCAGCCGCTATCTGGTGCAGGTCATGGAGCCGTTGCCGCTCAATGCGCTGGGCTTCGACGTCGCCGCGTTCAAGGTGATCGCCATCAAATCGCGCGTCCACTTCCGGCGCGGCTTCGATGACAGCGGCTTCGCCAAGACCATCCTTCTGGTCGAGCCGGTCGAGCCTTTCCTGGGCACGGTGCGGCTCGATGGGCTGCCGTACCAGAATGTCGATCTGAAGAAGTTCTATCCCTACGGCGAGCCCAGCTTCCCCTAGAAGCCCGAGCGCGTCGGCGCCACGACAATATCCCGGATGCAGATCGTGGAGGGCAGCTTCCAGCAATAGAGCACGATCTCGGCCAGTTCCTCGGCCTCGAGGAAATCGGGATTGCCCAGCAGGCGACAATACTCCTCGAAGCTGATGCCCATGCCCCTGTGGATGTTGGTCTTGATGTAGGCCGGCGCCACGTTGATCACCCGCACGCCCTGCACGCCGACCGCCTCGCGCAGCGATTCGCCGGCGGCGCGGACGGCGTATTTGGACGCCGTGTAGCCCACCGCCACCGGACTGGTCTTGCGATCGCTGACCGAGCTGATGTTGATGATCGTGCCCGACCTGGCGGCCTGCATGTCGCCGATCACGACCTTGGTGGCGTTCAAGGTGCCCTTCAGGTTGACATCGATCTCGTGGCTGAAGGCCTCGGGCTCGACGTCGGTGAAGGCGCGTGCATCGGCCATGCCGGCACTGTTGATCAGGCAGGCGGTCTTGCCGAACTTCTGTTCGGCGCTCCGGATGGCGCGCTCCAGGGCGGCATAATCGGCGACGTCGGCCTCGGCGTATTCCGTGTGGACGGCCGGCAGCCCGTCCACCGGCGTCATGTGACGCGCGATCAGCAGCAGCGCATTGCCCTCCTTGGCGAAGGCGCGGGCCAGGGCGAGGCCGATGCCGGAGCTGGCTCCGGTGATGACGACGAGAGGTCCGGGCAAGGGATCGTTCCCGCTAGCTCTTGTTGGCGATGGCGGCTTGCATGAGTGCGATCCCCTCGGGTGTGTCCCAGTCGGCGTCGCCTTCGGTGCGGCCGAGTTCGCGGCCGGCCGGATCGATCAGGATCGAGGTCGGCAGCAGCGAGACGTCGAGCACCGACATCGCCTTCTTGCCCTTGTCGTAATAGATGCCGAGGTTGGTGAGCCCTTGCTTCTTGTAGAAGGGCGCGACCTTGGCCTTGGATGGCCCATCGAGCGAGATCGGCAGCACGACGAACTTGTCCCGGGGCAAGGCCGCCTGCAGCCGGTCGAGGCTCGGCATCTCCTTCACGCAGGGCCCGCACCAGGTCGCCCACAGGTTGATCAGCCGCGCCTTGCCGGTGAGGTTGGCGAGGCGCAGCGGCTTGTCGTCGGCGTCGAGGAATTCGAGATCGGGCATGGGCTTGGGCGGGCGCGCGGGCTTGAAGCGCGCCATGGCGCCCGTGACCAGGCTCTTCGGGATCTCGGCCCACGCCATTGCGGGCAGGGCAATGGCGGCAATGGCGCCGCCCAGAACGAGCCGGCGGCTAAAGCGGTTTGCGATTGAAGGGAACCGCTCGCGGTTCCCTTCAATCGCAAACGCGCGCCCGGATATTTGTGGTTCACAGGGCACATTCCGTCCGGCTGCTTCCAGCCGGACGGAATGTGCTCCAGGGAGGAAATCTCGGTCGGGATATGCCATAAGCCGCGTTCCTAAAGGATCAATGGCTCATATTCATGGCACGGAAGAACACGACTGCGCGAGCGGCGAAGAGCCGCTCCAACACGATGTGGGGCGGCCGCTACAAGCTCGGCCCGGCGGAAATCATGGAGAAGATCAACGCTTCCATCGGTTTCGACCGCCGGCTCTACGCGCAGGACATCGCGGGCTCGCTGGCCCACAGCGACATGCTGGTCGCCCGGGGAATCCTGACGGCGAAGGACGGGCGTGCCATCAGGCGCGGCCTGCTCAAGGTGCGCGAGGAGATCGAGTCCGGCCGCTTCAAGTTCTCGACCAAGCTCGAGGACATCCATTTCAACGTCGAGGCGCGGCTGACCCAGCTGATCGGCCCGGCCGGCGGCCGGCTGCACACCGCGCGTTCGCGCAATGACCAAATCGCGCTCGACGTCAGGCTGTGGGTGCGCGATACGATCGACCGCCTGGAGCCGATGCTGCGTGACCTTCAGGCGGCCCTGATCGACCGCGCCGAGCAATATGCCGCGACCATCATGCCGGGCTTCACCCATCTGCAGACGGCGCAGCCCATCACCTTCGGCCATCATCTGCTGGCCTATGTAGAAATGTTCGGCCGTGACCGCAGCCGCTTCGTCGATTGTCGCGCGCGGCTCAACGAATCGCCGCTTGGGGCCGCGGCGCTGGCCGGCTCGCCGCATCCGATCGATCCGCACCGGACGGCCAAGGCGCTGGGCTTCACCGGCCCGATGGCCAATTCGCTCGATGCTGTGTCGGATCGCGACTACGTCGTGGAATTCATCGCCGCCGCCTCGCTCACGGCCGTGCACCTGTCGCGCATTTCCGAGGAGATCGTGATCTGGTGCAGCGCGCCCTTCCGCTTCATCGCGCTGTCTGACGCCTTCACCACGGGCAGCTCGATCATGCCGCAGAAGCGCAATCCCGATGCCGCCGAGCTGACGCGTGCCAAGGTCGGCCGCATCGTCGGTGCCTTCGTGGCGCTGTGCACCATCCTGAAGGGCCTGCCGCTCACCTATGGCAAGGACATGCAGGAAGACAAGGAGCCGCTGTTCGATGCCGCCGACTCCCTGGAGCTGGGCATTGCGGCGATGACGGGCATGGTGCGCGACCTGAAAGCCAATCCCGAGCGCATGCGCGCCGTGGCGTCGGCCGACTATTCCGTGGCGACCGACCTTGCCGACTGGCTGGTGCGCAAGGTCGGCCTGCCGTTCCGCGAGGCCCATCACGTCACCGGCCGGCTGGTCGGCATCGCCGCCGACAAGGGCGTCGATCTCGACAAGCTGTCGCTTCGGGAGATGCAGGCGGTCGAGCCGCGTATCGAGCGCGGTGTCTACCGGGTGCTGACGGTCGAGGCGTCGGTTGCCGCGCGCAAGAGCCTCGGCGGTACCGCGCCGGCCAATGTCGCGCGCGCCGTGAAGGAGGCGCGCCGCCGTTTCCTGGTAAGGAAGTAGCATGAGCAGTCTTATCTCTTCTTTCATGTTCCTCTCCCCCTTGGGGGAGAGGTTAGGTGAGGGGGTGAAGCACGGCGGCTTTCTCCTTTATCACCCCCTCACCCAGCCTCTCCCCCAAGGGGGAGAGGAGCATGACGCGCGGATCCAATGAGCTTCTTTGTCTACAAGAGCGGCGAGATGCATGCCGAGGGCGTGGCGCTTGCCACTATCGCCGCCCAGGTCGGCACGCCTTTCTATTGCTACTCGGCGGCCGCCTTGCGCGCCGCGTGGCGTGAGTTTGCCGACGGCATCAAGGGCATGAACGCGAGCGTCTGCTACGCCATGAAGGCCAACAGCAACCTCGCCGTCATTCGCCTGTTCGGCGAGCTGGGCGCGGGCGCCGATATCGTCTCGGTGGGCGAGATGCGCCGCGCGCTGGCAGCTGGCATTCCGGCCAAGCGCATCGTCTACTCCGGCGTCGGCAAAAAGGCTTCGGAGCTGATGGCGGCCCTGCAGGCGGGCGTCGGCCAGATCAATGTCGAGAGCTCGGCCGAGCTCGAGACCTTGAACGCCGTTGCCGCCCAGCTGGGCGTCAAGGCCGACATCACCATCCGGGTCAATCCCGACGTCGATGCGGGAACGCACGCCAAGATCACGACAGGCCGCAAGGAGAACAAGTTCGGTATCGACATCGATCTCGCGCGCGAGGCCTTTGCGCTGGCGGGCCGCCTGCCCCATCTCAAGGTGGTGGGCGTGGCCATGCATATCGGCTCGCAGCTCACCTCGCTCGCGCCCTATCGCAGCGCCATCGTCCGGGTGCGCGAGCTGATTGGCCAGCTGCGCGCCGATGGCCACGCGATCGACCGTTTCGATATCGGTGGCGGCCTGGGGATTGTTTATGCCGACGAGCAGCCGCCCTCGATTGCCGACTTCATGGCCGTGGTCGCCAAGGAAACAGCAGGCCTGGGCTGCGAACTGACCTTCGAGCCCGGCCGGCGTCTGGTCGGGGAAGCGGGCGTGCTGGTGAGCGAGGTCATCCTGGTGAAGCCCGGTGTTTCCAAGACTTTCGTCATTGTCGATGCGGCGATGAACGATCTCATACGGCCGACCTTGTACGAGGCGTGGCATGACGTCCTGCCGGTCCGCGAGCGCCAAGATAAGGCCACGATCCGCTGTGACATTGTCGGGCCGGTCTGCGAATCGGGTGACTATCTGGCACAGAACCGTGATCTAGGTCCGCTGGCTGCCGGCGACCTCATCATGATACGCTCGGCGGGGGCCTATGGGGCCGTCATGGCTTCGACCTACAACAGCCGCCCGCTGGTGCCCGAGGTGATGGTCGATGGCACGCGATTTGCGGTCACCCGACCAAGGCCGACGATCGATGAGATGATCTCCGCCGAGCGGTTGCCGCCCTGGATGGAGCCAATAAAGTCGTAGCGTCAAAGAGTTAGTTGCCAAGTGTCAGTTGAAAGGAAGGCGATGGACGCCAGCCAGACCACCGAGATCCAGGCGCCGGGTTTAGGCCGCAAGATCGGTTTGGCGTGGGCGGCGTTGGCCTGGGAAGGCCTCTGGCCGCGTCTGGTGCCGCTGCTGGCATTCGTGGCGCTGTTCGTCGCCGCGGCCCATCTCGATCTTTTTGCCGGCCTCGATCCTTGGGTTCACACCGGCGTGCTTGCTGTCCTGGCGCTCGCCCTTGGTGCGCTCGGCTGGTGGCGCCTGCGCGATTTTTCCTGGCCCACGCACGAAACCGCGATCCGCCGCCTCGAACGCGACAGCGGGGTGCCGCACCGGCCGCTGGTCGCGGTGCAGGATCGCCTGGCCGCGGGCGAGAACGACACGATGGCGGCCGCTTTGTGGGAGACCCACCGCCGTCGGGAGGCGGCGCGCTTGGCCGGGCTTTCCAACAAGCCGGCCCGTCCTGGCCTCGCTGCCCTCGACACCTGGGCGTTCCGTTTCGTGCCGATCCTGGCCCTGGTCGTGGCGCTCGCCATCGCCGGCGGCTGGCGCAGCGATCGCATGATGGCCGCCTTCACACCGGCCTTTCCGCCGCCGCCGCCGGTTGTCGCCAATCTGTGGATCGCGCCACCCGCCTATACCGGCAAGCCGCCGATCTATCTCGACATGGCCGAGCACGACAAGCTGCTGCGTGTGCCGGTCGGCAGCAAGCTCGCGGGCTTCGTCGACGACGTACGTGGCCGCAAGCCGCCGCAGCTGGTGATCGACGGCAAGGGCACCGAGTTCGCCACCGTGGGCAAGGGCAAGTACCAGATCGAGCAGGTCATCACCGAGGGCAAGGACATCACCTTGCAGGCGCGCGGCGACGAGCAGGCGCGCTGGAAGCTGCATGTCATTCCCGACCTGGCGCCGACCATCGAGTTCGCCAAGCCGATCGGTGTCGACAAGTGGTCGACCAAGATCGACTACATCGCCGGCGACGATTTCGGCGTGACCGGCGTGCAGCTGCAGATCCGCCTGCATGGCAGCGTGCTGGGCGACGACATGCTGAGCGACGACGAAGAGCCCGAGGTCCTGCGCATCGACCTGCCGGTCGCCGGCAACACCAAGAAGGTCGCCGATACCTTCGTGCGCGACCTCACCAGCCATCCCTGGGCCGGGCTCAAGGTCACGGTGATGCTGTTCGCCTCGGATGCGCTGGGCCAGAAGGGGCGCAGCTCGGTCGAGACCTTCCTGCTGCCTGAGCGCGTCTTCAACGATCCGACGGCGCGCGCGCTGATCGTGCTGCGCAAGGCGCTGACGCGCGATCCCAAGGCCTTCCGGCCGGACGTCGCCGACGGCATGCGCCTGATCCACGCCAAGCCGGAGAGCTACCGCAACGACGGGGTGGTGCAGCTCGGCCTGCGCATCGGCGCGGCACGCCTGGCGCAGAACGGCGACAAGCCCACCATCACCGACACCCAGAAGCTCCTGTGGGATCTTGCCATGCGCCTGGAGAGCGGCGCGACGTCGGACGCCGAGCGGGCGCTCGAGCAGGCACGCCAGGAGCTGCGCGACGCCATGCAGCGCCAGGCCGGCGACGAGGAGATCGAGCGCCTGATCCAGCAGCTCTACAGCGCCATGGACCGCTGGCAGAAGGAACTGGCCGAGAAGATGAAGGATCCGGAAGAACGCCGCCGCATGATGGAGCAGGCGGAGAAGATGGATCCCAACAACACCATCACCGGCGACGACCTGCAGAAGATGCTCGACAAGATCCGCGAGATGGCGAAGAACGGCCAGCGCGAGGAAGCCAAGCGCCTGCTCGAAGAGCTGCGCAAGATGATGGAAAACGCCACGCCGATGATGGCCGGTCCCAACCAGCAACGGCAGCAGGGCCAGCGCGGCCAGCAGGGCCAGGGCAACCAGCAGGGCCGCGAGATGATGAACCAGCTCGACCGGCTGTCGCGGCGGCAGAACCAGCTCTTGGGCGAATCCGAGCGCGAAGGCCGCCAGCAGCAGGGTCGCCAGGGCCAGCAGGGACAGCGCGGCCAGCAGGGGCAACAGGGACAGCAAGGCCAACAGGGACAGCAGGGCCAGCAAGGTCAGGGCCAGCAGCCGGGCGATGGCCAGTGGGGCGAGGGGCAGCGCGGCCAGCAGGAGGGCCTGCGGCGCCAGCTTGGCGAGTTCATGAACAAGCTCGACGAGAACGGTATGCAGATGCCCGAGTCGCTGGGCCGCGCCGAGCGCTCGATGCGCGAGGCCGAGGAAGCCTTGCGTCGCGGCGATCCCCGCGAGGCTTCGCGCTCGCAGCGCCGGGCGCTGGACAACCTGCAGCAGGGCATGGGCGACATGGCCGAGCAGATGCGCCAGCGCGGGCCGGGCAACGGCCAGGACCTCGCCGAGATCGAGGAGCGCGAACGGCGCAGCGAAGATCGCGATCCGCTGGGCCGCTCCGACGGCAACTATGGCGATGCGGTCGACAGCGGCGTCGACAAGGTGCCGCTCGAGCTCGAGCGCCAGCGCAGCCGGGAGATCCTGGACGAGCTGCGCCGCCGCGCCGGCGAGCAGCAGCGGCCGAAGGAAGAGCTCGACTACATCGACCGGCTGCTGAAGACGTACTGATCATCGCTGGGGGCGCGCCACTCCAGTGGCGCGTCATTGTCTTCCGGCCCGCTCATGATCATGGGACAGGCGGGGGGACGCCCGCGGTCCCGTATGAGGATGAAAGACGCGCCACTGGAGTGGCGCGCCCCCAGCTAAGACGTCTTCTCCACCACCCCGATATAAGGCAGCCCGCGGAAGCGATGCGCCCAGTCGAGGCCGTAGCCCACGAGAAACTCGTCGCCGGCCTGGAAGCCGACGAAATCGGCCTCGAGCTTGGTGCGCCGCTTGGCGGGCTTGTCGAGCAGGGTGCAGATCGAGACGTGACGGGCACCGCGCTCCTGCAGGAGGTTCTTGGCGAAGCTCAGCGTGAAGCCCGATTCCAGGATGTCGTCGACCAGCAGCACCTCGCGATGGCGCACATCGTCGACGATGTCGCGCACGATGCGCACGCGACCGGTGGTCTCCGTGCCGCTGCCGTAGCTCGACAAGGTGAGGAAATCCATCGACCAGTCGGCGCCGGCGCGGCTCAGCGCGCGGATGAGGTCGGCGGCGAACACGAAGCTGCCCTTCAGCACCGAGACGACCAGGGTGTCGGCCGACAGCTTGGCGGCGAGTTCCGCCGCCATTTCGTCGACGCGGGTGGCGATTTCGGCGGCGGAGAAGCGGATCGAGACGGTCGGGCGGTCGGCCATGGACACTCGCTATTCGACGCTCGGCACGATGTTCGTCGTGCCGTCGGGTGGATCCTCGAACGGCCGGCTGAAGCTCAGCCGGCCGCCCGGCGCGATCGGGCCCTCGGTCATGGGATAGGCACGTTCGCCCAGCACATCATCGCCCTTGCGGAAGATCAGCTTGAGCATGCTCGTCGAGCCTGCGGCACGACCGCTGTTGAAAAGCTCGCCGCGCACGACGTAGCCGCCATCGACGAGCTCGATCCTGCTGGTGGCGAGGTCGAGCTCGATGCGCGCCTCCTCGGGCAGGGTGGTGGTCCGCATCGCCTTGGCGGGAGAGCCAAAGAGGCTGCGGGCGCCGTCCGGGCCCAGGAATGCGCTCCAGCCGGGCGGCAACCTGTCCCTGATCTCCTCGCGCCAGGCGAAGGCTGCGGCGCCCACCAGGAGAATCAACACGGCTGCGGCGGCAATCCATCGGCGCCAATGGACCGCGCGGCGCGGCGGCGAGATTGCCGGCAATCCCGCCTTGTAGTGGGACTGCGGACGAATCACGAAATCCGGCACCGGACGCTCGTCGGGCGGCGGAAAGGGGGAAGCGGCGGGCGCGGCCTCGACCGTCTCGAACCAGCGGTGGCTGCAGCGGGCGCACTGAACGGTGCGTCCGGAGGGACCAATCGCCGCCGGATCGACGGCGTATCGCGCCCCGCATTGGGGACAGGTGACTTGCATGATGAGCGGGGAATTCCCCACTAGATGTGCTTGCGGACGGACATTAGGCCACTAAAACTGGGGTTACAAGAAACACGGCATCTTCCCACAGAATCCCCTTCATGATCAGCCTCTGGCTGCGCTCGCTAGCGTTCAATGTCGGCTGGTACCTCGGCACGGCGATCATTGCCATCGTGGGCTCGCCGATCCTGTTGATGCCACGGCGCTCAGTGGTCGTCTGGTCGCTGTTCTGGATCGACTTCTGCCTGGGCTGGCTGCGGCTCACGTGCCGGCTCACGCATCGCGTCGGCGGCCTCGAAAACATGCCGTCCAGTCCGGTCATCTTCGCCTGCAAGCATCAGTCGTCGTGGGAGACGCTGGCCTTCACGCGGCTGTTTCCCAACAGCGCCACGGTGCTGAAGCGCGAACTGCTGTTCATTCCCGTCGTCGGCTGGGCCATGGCGCGCGTCGGCAACATCGCCGTCGAGCGCGGCGACGGAGCCCAGGCCCTGCGCGGCCTGGTGCGCCAGGCGAAGGCCGCCATCGCCGACGGCCGCTCGATCCTGATCTTCCCCGAAGGCACGCGCACGCCGGTGGGTTCGCAGCGTCCCTACCAGGTCGGCACGGCGGCGCTCTATCGCCAGCTTGGCGTACCGGTCGTGCCGGTGGCGCTCAATTCGGGGCTGTTCTGGGGGCGCCGCCAGTTCATCAAATGGCCGGGGGTCATCGACGTCGAGGCGCTGCCCGCGATTCCGCCCGGGCTTGGCCGCGAGGCTTTCATGGCGACCCTGCGCGAGCGCATAGAGGGGGCCACGGCGCGGCTGGTGGTGGGCGCCCGGCGGCGGAACGAATAAAGAACTGTTGATATCTAGGGGGTCCGAGCCTACTTTTTGACAATGGAATGGGCGCCCGTTTCCCAGCGAATCTGGGACATGAAATACCGCTTTCGCGACCCGGCAGGCGATGCCGACGCCGACCTCGAAGCCACGTGGTGGCGCGTGGCGCGGGCCCTGGCGGCGCCGGAGCGTGATCCCGAATTGTGGGCCGGGCGGTTCCACGAGGCGCTCGCCGGCTTCAAGTTCCTGCCCGCCGGCCGGGTCATCGCCGGCGCGGGGACCGGCCGCAGCGTCACGCTGTTCAACTGCTTCGTCATGGGCACGATCCCCGACGACATGTCGGGCATCTTCGAGAATTTGCGCGAAGCGGCCCTCACCATGCAGCAGGGCGGCGGCATCGGTCACGACTTCTCGACGCTG
>DATHNU010001009.1:0-3059 GCA_035485695.1 Reyranella sp.
CGGCGTGTCGGTGGGCGCGGTGTTCTTCGGCGAGAGCATGTTCAGCCGCGAACGCGACGCCTCGAAGGTGGCCCTGGTCCACCTCGTGGCGCGGCTGATCAAGGGTGGCTTTCGCCTGCTCGACTGCCAGTTCATGACCGAGCATCTGCGCAGCTTCGGCGCGATCGAGATCCCGCACGAGCAGTTCCGCATCCTGCTGGCCGACGCCATCGACCGGCCGGCGACCTTTCAGCGCGAGCTGGGCGGCGCCGACCCCTGTGCCATCGTGCAGGAGAGCACGCGCACGTCGTAAACGCCGTGGTCGAGCGCCGACAATGACGGCGTGGACGCGAACATCCAGCCGGCGAACAGCTTCTCCGCGGCCTGGCCAGGCTTGTGGTCGACGATAGTGAGGTAGGCCACGGACTCGGGCGGCGCTTCCGGCACGTTCACCAGGCAATCGCCGACGGTGATCTCGAGCGTTCCGAAGCGCGTCGACTCGCCCACCGGCGCGTAGAAACGCTGGGTGCGCGCCGTCACCTTGTCGAGGCCCTGCAGTTCGGCGACCCGCTTGCCTGGCCCGTCGGGGATCGCCCGCAGGTTGGCGTTGCCCGGATGCGGCGGAGCCGGCGACGGCGCGGCTGGCGGCGTTTGCGCGGAAGCGGCGCCGACGCCGACGGCCAGCGCCGCAATGACCAGCAGGGCGCGCACGCTCACTTCTTGTCGGTGTGGGGCGCCTTGAGCCCGTCGATCAGCTCGTGCAGCGCTGCCTTGATCTGGTCGGCGTCGCATCCCATCAGGACTCCGTCCTCCAGCGCGTCGGCGCAGAGGCTCTCGATTTCCTGGATGTTCTGGTTCAGGACTTTGATCTTTTCGAGGCAGGACACGGCCTTGCCGTCGGGCTGCCGCCACACCGGCGGCGCCTTGGATGCCATTTTTCCCTTGATTGGGGCGCTCATCACTTTGACCCCGTGCTGCCGAACATGAACTTGGCGATCAGCTCCGAAAGCGGGACTGCGCCCTGGGTTTTCTTGATCTCGCCGCCGGGCTGGATCATCTGCGTCTCGCTGCCCGGCTCGAGTATCACGACCATGCCGCCCAGCAGCGACTCGCTCACGACCTTGGCGTTGGTGTCGAGCGGCAGGCTGACCGACGACGACACCATCATGCGCACCTCTGCCTCGTAGGTCTTGCGGTCGAGATCGAAGCCGGTAACCGAACCGACCTTGACGCCGCTCACCGTGACGTCGGCGCCGCGCTTCAGCCCGTCGATGCGGTCGAAGCGGGCGGAAATCTCGTAGCCGTTGGGACCGCTCCTGTCCGATTTGGCGAAGGCATAGAAGAGGAAGACGCCGGCCACCAACAGCACCAACGCACCCACGATCGTCTCGACGATATTGCGACCCACGCCTGTCTCCTAGTACTGGCGCATGTCAGCCCGGACGCCACGCCTCATAGGGCGGCTTGGGCTTGTCGCCGATGACCAGCGTGTGGCCCGGCGGACGATAGGCATGGTCGGTGCCGGTAGGGTTGGGTTGGTGATCCTTTTGCCAAGTCTTGCGCGGCGAGCCGCCGGCCGGCGGGATCACATCGGTCGTGTAGTGCAGCCAGCCATTCCATTCGGGCGGAACACGCGAGGCTTCGACGACGCCGTTGTACATGACCCAGCGCTTGCGCCGGCGGCCGGCGATCACGCGCTTGTCCTGATAGTAGTGATTGCCTTCGGCATCGGTGCCGACGCGTTCGCCGCGCATCTTGGTGAAGAGCCAGGTGCCGAGAGTCATGAGCAAAACCACACTTCGAGAAAGACCGCGCCGCTTGTACGCGCGCGCTTGTACGGACGCAACGCGACGCAATCGAGGCGACGATTCACATCGTTTGTCGACATACGATTCGCTCGATTCGGTGCCTGTTGCCCACTTGCATCATCTAGTACCATCAACACATTCGTCTACAAAATGTAGTTGCGCACACAAGATTTTGTAATTTACTATCATGTCGTGCCCATATGTGTGTGCTCGATCGACCGAGCGCACCCCCCGCACAGGGAACAAACGACGGGAACTGGGCACGGGGGATCGTCGATGCGCTTGGAGCGTCGGTATACGCAAGCAGGAAAATCGCCGTTCGCAGGAATGGCGTTTCGTGCTGCCGATTCCGAAATCCGCAATCCCGACGGTTCGATCGTCTTTCAGTTGAAGGGCGTCGACGTGCCGGCCGGCTGGTCGCAGGTCGCAGCCGACGTGCTCGCGCAAAAGTATTTCCGCCGCGCCGGCGTGCCCGTGCGCATGATCAGGATCGGCGAGCCTGACGTGCCGCAATGGCTGTGGCGTTCGGCGCCCGACCAGGCGGCGCTGGCCGAACTGCCGCCCGAGACGCGCTACGGCGGCGAGCAGAATGCCCGCCAGGTCTTCCATCGCATGGCCGGCGCCTGGACCTACTGGGGCTGGAAGGGCGGCTACTTCGACAGCGAGGACGACGCCCGCACCTTCTACGACGAACATTGCTACATGCTGGCGGCGCAGATCTGCGCGCCCAACTCGCCGCAATGGTTCAACACCGGCCTGCATTGGGCCTACGGCATCGACGGTCCGGGCCAGGGCCACTGGTTCGTCGACCACCGGGACGGTGCGGCCTACCCGTCCTCGTCGGCCTATGAGCGGCCGCAGCCGCACGCCTGCTTCATCCAGAGCGTCTCCGACGATCTGGTGAACGAGGGTGGCATCATGGACCTCTGGGTGCGCGAGGCGCGCCTCTTCAAATATGGCTCCGGCACCGGCTCCAACTTCTCGCAGGTCCGCGGCGAAGGCGAGGCTCTGTCGGGCGGCGGCCGGTCGTCCGGGCTGATGTCGTTCCTCAAGATCGGCGATCGCGCGGCCGGGGCCATCAAGTCGGGCGGCACGACACGGCGCGCCGCCAAGATGGTGTCGGTCGATATCGACCATCCAGACATCGAAGACTTCATCGCCTGGAAGATGCGCGAGGAGCAGAAGGTCGCCTCGCTCGTTGCCGGCTCGCGGCTCGCCAACCGGCACCTCAACGCTGTGATGTGCGCCTGCCTCGACGGCGACATGGAAGGC
>DATHNU010001010.1:0-8573 GCA_035485695.1 Reyranella sp.
GCCTATTGCGGGCATCGCACACCCGCGCAATACGGCTTTCAAAGCTACATCTCGATTCCGATCGTACTCTCGGACGGGACTTTCTTCGGCACTCTTTGCGCCATCGACCCCCGGCCGGCGCGTCTCAACACCCCGCAAACCGTCGGCATGTTCAAGCTGTTCGCGGAACTGATCGCAACCCATCTCGATGCGGTCGATCGGGTAGCCGCCAGCGAAGCCACGCTGTCAAGCGAGCGCGCGACGTCGGAACTGCGCGAGCAGTTCATCGCCGTGCTCGGACACGATCTGCGCAATCCGCTCGCCTCGATCGCGGCCTGCGCGAAAATGCTCGCGAAAACTAATTCGAACGATGCTGCGGGCGAGATCCTCGGATTGATGCAGAAGAGCGTGGCGCGGATGTCGGCGCTGATCGACAACGTACTGGATTTCGCGCGCGGCCGATTGGGCGGCGGGATTTCGCTCCGACGCTCGCCTCAATCGCTGGCGCCGGTTCTGACTCAGGTGGTTTCGGAACTTCGCGCCAGTTCCCCCGAGAGAAGAATCGAGGCCGAGTTCGATTTGACACAACAGGTCGATTGCGACGCCGGGCGCATCGCGCAATTGTTTTCCAATCTGCTCGGTAATGCGGTCACCCATGGCACAGCCGCGACGCCGGTCCACGTGCGCGCGACCACGAAAGTCGGTGAGTTTGAACTATCGGTCGCCAATTCCGGCGAACCGATCCCTGCCCATGCGATGGAGCGGCTGTTTCAACCGTTCCATCGCGTATCGGCGCAGGACACCCATCAAGGCATTGGATTGGGACTCTACATCGCCTCCGAAATCGCCCAGCCCACGGCGCCGAGCTGACCGTCAATTCCGATCCAGCCGAGACGCGGTTCACGCTCGACCTACCGCTGACATGACGGCGCGCTGAAGGCGACGAACGGCCCCAGGACTCCGGGGCGTCTTTCACTGGCAATAGAGCGGACGCTCCTTCCTCGTGCGCTGAAGCCGTCACGCAATTTCATTATCGCATCGCCTCTGAGGACTCATTCCTCGCGCGAATGTGGCTTTTGGCACCTTATCGACATCATTTTTTCTCCATCCTGAAGCTACATGGCGCTGATCATGCATGGCACGATACAGCGGTTGGGGTGGGGTTATGGCAGGTGAGCTTGGCAAGCACGGGCAGCGGGATGCGATTCGCGTCAATATCCTCGAGGCCCAGGAACTACAGGCGTGGTGCGCGGAATTCGGCTGCACGGCCGATCAGTTGAAGACGGCCGTCAGCCGGGCCGGCGTGATGGCCACCGATGTGCGGGCGTATCTTCAGGACCAGGACTGGATTCCGTCGCCGCGGCGGCCGCGTGGTCTGGCGCGACTGCTGGCGGGCCGGCGGCGCTACCGCTGACCTGAACACGTCGCGCTCGGCCAGACCACCGGTCAGGCCAGCGGTCAGACGAACGGCCCGATCCTGGCCTCGGTGAAGGCTGGGCGTGACTGGATTCGCTGCCACCATGCCAGCACGCGCGGATGCTTCTCCGCCGAGATCTCGCCGGGCGCGATCTCCTCGTCGATGCGCTTGACGAAGGGAACGACGGCGATGTCGGCCAGCGAATAGGTGTCGCCGACCAGCCAGGCGTGGCGGCCCAGGCTTTCCTCCATCCTGTCGAGCATCAGCACGAGCCTGCGCCGCGCCTCGCCTTCCTCTTCGGCCGTATAGGGCCGCCGGGCGGCGCGCAACCAGGCTTCCTGGCGTTCCTTGCTCGGCACTTTCTTGAGCCGCTCGGCCAGCTCCTCGTCCGACCATTGCGACGCCGTCTTCGCCAGGCTGTGCTTCCAGTTGAAGATGATGAGATTGCCGATCCGCTCGTCGGCGTGGCGGATCCAGTTGCGCATCTCGGCGCGTTGGTAGGGATCGGCCGGCCGCAGCGATGGCTCGGGAAAGCTTTCGTCGAGGAATTCGCAGATCGTGCCGCTCTCGAAGAGCGAGCGGCCGTCGGGCAGGACGAGGAGGGGAATGACGCCGTTGGGGTTGAGCTTCAGATATTCCGGCGTGTGATGCTCCATCTTCGCCAGGTCTATCAGCACGCTCTCGAACTTGAGCCCCTTCTCGGCCAGGCAGAGCCGCACGCGCCGCGAGGCGCTCGATCTCCAGGCATGGTGCAGCACGAGCATCTTTGCTTCCTCCAGATTTCTGCCGTCGACCTTAGCCCGGCTTGCGGGCGAACAGCATGGCAATGTCGATCGTGACGTCCATCGCTGCCGCGTCGGCGTCGAGCGCCGATGCAGCGATATGACGGGCGTTCGGCCCCATCAGCACGGCGTGGCGAACGCCCACGCGGTCGAGGCTGATGCGGTGCACGAGCCGGACGGCGGTCGATGGCCCGATCCGCCGCTGCGCTGCCTCGACGTAGCGTCCGGTCTTGCCGGCCTGCTGCTGCAGCAGGCCGAAGCGGTCGACAAGCTCGGCCAGGTGATCGGGTCCGGGAAAGGCCAAGGCGAGCCATCCGCCGGGTCGCAGGACGCGCGCCATTTCGGCGAAATTCTTCGGCGCGAAGATACTGAGCACGAGATCCGCTGCCTCGTCCCGTACGGCCCATTCGGCCCACACATCGGCGACAGCAAAGGCAAGCTCCCGCCAGCGCCGCGCCGCGCGCTGCGCCGCCGTCCTGGCAATGTCGAATCCCAGCCCGATCACGGGCGTTGGCAGCGCCGCCGAGACGGCGGCGAGGTGATGGCCGGTGCCGCAGCCTGCGTCGAGCACGCGCCAGCCCCGGGCGGCAGACGCCGGACCGGCGTGCGCTACGTGTGCTGCGATCGCCGCGGCGACAGGGTCGAAGTGTCCGGCCTCGAGGAACGCCGTTCGATGGTCGAGCTGCTCCGCGCTATCGCCGTGCGCCATCAGGCTGCGTCGGCGGCCGTCGAGCAGGTTGACGTAGCCCTCGCGCGCGAGGTCGAAGCTGTGGCGATTGCGGCAGGCCAGGAAGCCGGCGGCGCCGGCGAGATCAAGACGGCAGACGGGACAGCGCAGCAGTCCATGGCCGGGGCGGGATGAGCGCGGCACCACGGGGCCGCTCCATCATCGACAACAGCAGGAACGCAGTCATGGGCATCCTCTTTTTCGACCGGCGGCAATCATAGTCCCGGCGCGGCTGGACGTGAAGAACCCGCCGCTTTCGCGCGTGGCTTCTATCGGCTGAGCTTGAGCAGGGTGGTGCCGACCAGGGTGAGCGCAATCGACGCCAGGCGCGCCAGATTCACCCGTTCCTTCAGGAACACGACGCCGATGATGACGGCGAAAACGATGCCGGTTTCGCGCAGGGCGGAAACCATGGCCAGCGGCGCCAGGCTGAGCGCCCAGATGACCACCCAGGTCGATCCGTAGCTCATGATGCCGGCAGCAATTCCGGCATTGCGGCTGCGCGGGCTCAAGGGCGTGCGACGGCCGCGCTGCAGCCAGCGGACCGAGCCCACGATCAGCAGGGCGGTGAGGAGCGACAGCCAGATCATGTAGCCATGCGGGCTGCCGGCGGCGCGGGCGCCCAGGCCGTCGACGACCGTGTAGCTGCCGATGAAAGACCCGGTGATAAGCGCGAGCACGATCGGTCGCCAGTCGCGGAGGCTTGCCGCACCGCGCGCCAGGGTCAGGCTGGTGATGCCGAGGCCGATCAGCAGGATCGCCAGGACGCCTGTCTGGCTCAATTGCTCGCCCAGGAACCACACCGAGACGACGGCCACGATGAAGGGCGCGACGCCGCGCGCCAGCGGGTAGGCGAGGCTGAGATCGCCCATCTGGTAGGCGCGGTTGAGGAACAGCATGTAGCCCGTGCACAGCACCATGCTCGCCGCCAGGTAGGGCCAGCTCTCCGGCGCCGGGACGGCGACGAAGGGGAGGAGGCATACTGATACGACAAGCTGGGTCACCGACATCACGCGGATCAGGGCGAGTCGATCGCGGTCGGTCTTGACCAAGGCATTCCACGTCGCGTGGACGAGCGCTGCGCTCAAGACCATCAGGAACATGTCGATCGGCATCAAGGACTCCGGCGTCAGGGCGGGCAGTGGACCGACAGTTCCAGGCCGCCGTCGAACGGCAGGGTCATGGTGCGAAAGCCGTTGGCGGGCTCGGCGAGGAAGGCGAAATAATCGGCATAGGCGCTGCGGTACTGATCGGTGTTGTCGCAGACGACGATGGCGCCGGGCCGCAGATGCGGCGCGACCAGCTCGAGCGCGGGCCGCGCCATGGCGATCCAGATATCCATAAGCACGAAATCCACCGGACCGTCGATCTTCTTCAGCGTCTGGCGCAGGTCGCCTTCGCGCAGGTCGATGAAGCGGGCGAGGCCCGCCTCGGCGAAATGCGCCCGTGCGGCCTTGGCCTTGGCGGGTTCGTATTCGGTGCCGATCACCACGCCGTCGCCGCCCGAGGCGCGGACATTGTCGCGCACGGCGGCGGCGAGATAGAGCGTCGACACGCCGTAGGACGTGCCGATCTCGACGATGCGCCGCGCATTGCCGGCACGGCAGAGCTGATAACAGAACTCGGCCTTGTCGCGGTCGAGCGCCACCAGCTTGTCGCTGCGAAAGGCCTTTAGTCGCGCCGCCTCGTCCGCCGGCGGCTTGGTCTCGCTGGCGCGCTCGGCGTCGTAGGTGCGCAGCGCCGCGAGCTGCTCGTCGCTCCGGGCATGCAGGGTGGCCAGCAGGCTTTCCAGCTTCGGATCGTGAAGGACACTCATCGCCGCGGACTCCCTGCCGCGCCTGGCGGTCGTGGGCAGACTAGCGCCGGCGAACGACCCTGTCCCGCGGGATGCTCCGCCCTACACGACCCTGCCCGCCAGATCGAGCATTCGGTTGGGCCAGGGTCGCTCGGCGAGCTCCGCATACATGCTGCCGCGATAGACAAAAGTCTTCCACGCGCCGTCGATGTCGAGGAAGCGCGTCTCGTTGCGCATCAACCTGTAACCGCTCGACCGGTACACAAGAGGTTCAAGGGCGAACAGGATCGAGAAGGCGATCGAGCATGCCCGCAGGCGGTCGTGCGCCCGCCGCAGGAGAAGCCGGCAATGGCCCTTTCTTCTGTGATCCGGCGCCACCGTGACGCCGCCGACCATGCCGATCTCGAGGATTTCGCCGCCCATAGTCACCTGGCGCCGGTAGAGGGCAAGGTGGCCCACGACCTGTCGCGCCTCGCCGGCGATCAGGATACGGTCCGGTACGCCGTGCCGGGCATAGTAGTCGCCGTTCGTCGAAGTGCTCTCCGGAAACGCGCCCGCGAGCAGCGCCTGGACCCTCGTTTCCAGATCCCCCTTGAGGTCGTCCCGGCTGATTTCGATCATCTCCGTGATGCTCAGATCGGCGCCAGGGCCTCGCGCAAGCTCTCGTTGGAGACCTGCATCAAGCCGTCGAACGGCAGGCCGAGCTCGAGGATGAGATAGATCGCGCCGGAGGCCGACAGGATGCAGACAAAAAGCACGATGGCCAGGGTTGGGTTGGGCTTGGCCGACATGCTGAAGGTGGTGAACAGGAACATCATCCACAGAATCAACACGACCATGAACGGCGTCGAGACCGAGTCGGGCGGCTGGGCGAACAGGCCGAGCCGGGTTTGCTGGATGTCGGTGCTGATCTGCAGCGCGCGCGCATGGAGCGACGCCTGGCCGGGCGTCCTGGGTTGCAGGTCGCGCACCATGGCCAGGGCGGTCGAGTTGTGCTTCGCCCGGCCGGGAGCCACCCGGCCGGCCGCGATCGCATCCTCGCGCCACATCGCATCGATCAGCGGGCCCATCTCCTCGCGCAACTGCTTGCGGATGGGGACAGCCTCCGGTCCGTACTCCTCGAGAACATCGTCGAGCTCGCTGATATCGGTCGCCAGGCGGCTGATCGATGCGGCGGTGTGCTCGAACGAAGCCCGGGTCGCCGCGAACATCAGGGCCAGCACGAGGGCCGTCAGCGTCGCCACCAGGGCCGTCGACAGGCGGATGACTTCCTTGGAATCGCCGGTCAGGTGATGCTCGGGTAGCTTCGAGCGCACGACCGCTCCGGCGATCGCACCCCCCAGAATGAGGGCGAAGGCGCTCGCGGACATGACGATGCGATTCAATGGGCACCTCGACGGTTTGCGATGCGAGGTGTTGTAGAGGCCGCAGAATCGATGTTCAACGACGCAGGTTCGATCGTGCCGGGCCGCGGACCTGGATCCTTCGGCTTCGCTCAGACAGGTGCCCGCGGTCCGGCAAGACCTGGCTTTAGTCGGAGCCGAACAGGTCGCGTGTCACCTTGACCTTGCCGCTCTCGATGTCGCGCATGTTGACCATGGGATAGCCGACCGGCGTGTCGGCGCTCTGCAGCCAGGCCTCGACGATCATGTCGCGCACCGCGGTGGCGCCGGCGGCAAGACGCGCCGTGACGAAGGCGATGCCGCGCGGATTGCCCTTGTCGAAGCCGCCCTCCTTCTCGAGCGCGTAGAGCGGCCCGACCTGGGCGAGGGATGTCAGCAGCAACGACCTTATCTGCTCCTCGATCGAACAGTTGCAGCGCTGCCAGGGCGGGACTTCCGCCGCCACCGCCGACCGCACGATATTGTCCTTCACGAACTCACCCTCGAAATAGGCATGGACGGGCTTGTCGGTGTAGCCCTCGGGGTTGGGATAGGCGCCCCAGCCGTTGACATGCACGGAGACGTGCATCGGTTGCGTGGCGTCACCGTCGTAGTGGCTCCAGATGCCGATGTCGCGCAAGGTGAGCATCTCGCGCAGCTGCCGGTCGGCCTCGAACCAGGCGCGCTCCTCCGGCGTGGCAGCCGTCTCGACGCCCTTGGTGGCGGCGCGCCAGTAGGCGAAATCCTTGCGGATCTGCTGCCAGCCGTCGAGGATCGCATAGGGCAGGTAGCCCGCCTGGTACTGGTCGAAGCCCTTGGCGCGCAGCAGCGTGTCGTACTCCCGGCGGGTCGGCGGCAGGGCGCCCAGCGGCAGCACGCCCAGCACCGAGCCATCATCGGCGAGCGCGATCGAGTGGCCGGGGTCGCGTTCGGCGTCGTGCGCCCGGCCGGAGCCCTTCGAGCGGTCGAGTTCGCGGCCCATGACGGCGATCTCCGCCGCCGCTTCAGGCGAGCGCACGAAGGCGGGCAGGCTGTCGGGCAGCTTCTCGACGGCGATGCCGCTCACCAATTCATGGCCCGTGGCGCCCCACGCCCAGCTTTCGCGGCCGGCGCCGGCGGCGAACGCCAGCGCCAGCAGGACTGTTGCCCCTGTTCGAACCATGCCGTGCCCCCGTCCTTCGTTCCCGGTCGCTTCCCCTTTAGGCGACTCGTGCGGGCAGGCCAAATGAAAGGCTTGTCACTTTCCGTCGCGACTCCTGGCGGCCGGCGATCCGCTCGTTCGAGGCGCCCCTCTGCGCCGGCATCCGCGATGCAGCAGCCCCATTCTAGCGGGCGGCCCGATCGGGACGCGCGATGAGCCACAGGAGGGAGCCGACGACGGCTCCCTCCGGGCCGATGGGCCATAACAGGTCGCGAAGCCCGCTTGCATTCGAGAAGCTGGCCATGACCGACGACGGGCTGTGACCGAGCGACAACCCGAACAGAACGATGAAAAGGCAGTAAGCCAGCGACCCGCCGATGAACCCCACGACCGGGGCGAACCAGAACGAAGTCCACTTTCTGGCCCGCAGGAACAGGTACGCTGGAAGGCCGAAAAAGAAGGTGCCGGCATAGGCCGTGATGGTGGCGACGATAAGCGTCATCGCGAACCAGAAGCCGTCAGGCATGCCGGAAAGAAGAGAAGGCAGGAGGAAGAAGGGAACCACCAGAGGGGCAACCAGGAAGGCGATGACAGGTCTACTCATCGCCGACGATCCTGCTCCTGGGCTCGCCTGATGATTGCATCGGATTGGTCCTGCCAGACATTGTTGATCATGTCGCGCATCCAGCCGGGTCTTTCCGGCGCCTGATAATATCCCAGGCCCTCACCTTCATTCTGTATCGTCGAGCCTTGGTCTGATGGCGTGATGTAGCGGGCGACGTAGCCGGGATACAAAGGATGGCCTGGTTCGGTGACGTTCATCACGACCGGATTACCGTCCTGATCCTGCGTGAGATAAGACTTCACCGGACTGAGCGGCGCTCCATAAGGAAACCGGGTGGCGCCGAGGAACGCGTAGTAGTCCAGCGGAGGGGTTGCTTCGTTCAGAGTCCCCCGCGGCGTCGCGGGATGGTTCAGCGTGCCAGGGCCCGGAGTCGGATTGTCGATAACGCCTTGCATCGCCTGAGAGCCGGGAGCGCCCTGCAGCACGGACGGAACGCTGTACGAATGATACTGCGGCTTGTCGGGAGCGATGTCCGGGAATCCCTCGGGTGCCGGCACTGGACGAAGGGTCCTTCCGCGCGGCGTCGTACAACTCAACAGGCCGCCGGCCGAGGTGCAATTTGCCGGAACCACGCCTGACGGCTCCGGTGCAATCGTGCCGGCAGAGCCGAAGCCGGTGCGCAGCGCTGTCGTTTGCAGCGCATTGTCGCCAGGATCATTGCTCGGCCCGCCAGCGAAGCGGCCCACGGAGCCGTCTTGATTCATGTTGAAGCCGGGCACGTCATC
>DATHNU010001011.1:0-2266 GCA_035485695.1 Reyranella sp.
CTCGCTCGCCGAACCGGCCCGGCACATCTCCGCCGATCAGCTGGCCGTCTACGCCCGCGCGGTCGACCCTGCCGCAACGGCCTTCATCATGTACACGTCGGGGACGACCGGGTTTCCCAAGGGCGTGGTGCGGACGCACGCGCTGGTGCGCAATGTCGAGGAACGCGCCTTCCGGATGGCCATCACGCCCAACGACACGATCCTGAATTACCTGCCGCTCTTCCACGCCTTTGGCCTGTCGGAGGGCGCGTGGATGTCGTTGGTCACCGGTGCGCGGCAGATCGTGACCCGCAGCTTCGATCCCGAGGAGAGTCTCGATCTGATCGAGCAGGAACGCGTGACGATCATCCACGGCTTCGAGGCGCACATGCAGGGCCTCAGCGAGGCGCAGGAGGCGCGTCCGCGCGATCTGTCGAGCCTGCGCACGGGGATCTTCGCGGCCGGCATGCTGAGCGCGACGCCTGTCGTGCGCCGCGGCATGCGGGCGCTGGCGCCGCTCAGGAACGTGTCCGGCTTCGGCATGACCGAGACATGGCTGGGCGTCTCCCTGTCCTCGCTCGACGACGACGAGGCGCATCGCAGCGAGGCGTCCGGCTGGCCGGGGCTGGGCTACGAGCTGCGCATCGTCGATGACGCCAGCGGCGACGTGCTGGGACCGGGCGTCCCGGGCGAGCTGCAGGTCCGTGGCTGGGCGGTGATGAAAGAATACTACAAGAAGCCGGCCGAGACCGCTTCCGCCTTCACCGCGGATGGCTGGTTCCGCAGCGGCGATGCGGCGATGTGGCTGTCCGACGGCCATCTCCGCTTCCTCGGCCGCTACAAGGACATGCTGAAGGTGGGCGGCGAGAACGTCGATCCGATGGAGACCGAGGCGTTGCTGCTGGAACATCCCGCCGTGCAGCAGGTCGCCGTGGTCGGCCTCCCGGACGCGCGCCTGGGCGAGGTGCCCGTAGCCTATGTCGAGTGCCGGGTGGGCGGCACGATCGACGCCGACGAAGTGATCGGCCACTGCCGCGGCAAGATCGCCAGCTTCAAGCTGCCGCGGCATGTGGTGTTCATCGACGTCTTTCCGATGACCGCATCGGGCAAGATCAGGAAGGCTGATCTGCGCGAAGACGCCAAGAAGCGACTCGGGATTTCCGCCTGAACGTGGCGAGCGACGGCTGGCGGGCAGGTCTCCCGCAGCGGCGGCTCTCGCGCCGCTGCGATCGCGGCAGTCAGATCACCTTGCTTTGCCGCATGTCCTTGACCTCGTCGGGCGAGCAGCCCAGCCACTCGCCATAGATCGCCTCGCAATCCGCGCCGAGAACCGGCGCGCATTTCAGCGCGACCTTGGTGTCTGACATCCTGAGCGGCCAAGCCGGCACGGTGACCGGCCCGCGTATCGGATGCTCGATCGTCTGCATCATGCCGCGCGCGTGCAGGTCCGGGTCGTTCAGCAGCTCGAGCGTGGTCATGACGGCGCCGCAGGGAACGCCGGCGCCGGCGATGACCCGGGTCACCTCCTGCTTGGTGCGCTTCGACGTCCAGTCGGTGATGGCCGCATCCACGACCGCGCGGTGCTGGGCGCGGGTGGGGCCGTCGACCATGCGCGGATCGTCGAACAGGTCCTCGCGGCCGATCGCCTTCACGAGCCGCCGCCAATGCTCCCCGTTGCCGCGCGAGGCGAAGATGTAGCACCAGTCGTCGATCCCGCCCGGTGCGCACTTGTAGAGGCCGCCCGGCGCGGTCCCGGGCACCGTGTTGCCGCCGCGCGGCATCTGCTCCTTGAGGGCGGCTTGGCGGCTCATCGGCGTGCGGCAGTAGTTCAGCATCGCATCGCGCATGGCGATCTGGATGTGCTGGCCGCGGCCGGTCGTCATGCGTTGGTAGAGCGCCGCGACGATGCCCATGGCGACCAGCATGCCGGTGCCGGTATCGCCGATGGTCGGGCCCGGCCGGACCGGTGGCTGGTCGGGATGACCGTTCACGCCCATGGTGCCGCCCATCGCCTGGGCGATCATGTCGAAGGACAGATAGTCCGCGTGCGGGCTCTCCGGCGCGAAACCCTTGACCTGGGCGAAGATCAATCGCGGATTGATGGCGGCGAGCCGCGGATAGTCGAAGCCCAGGCGGGCGAAAGTGCCGGGCGCCATGTTCTCGATCAGGACATCGGCCCTTTCGATCATCCGCCTCAGCAGCGCCTTGCCCCCATCGCTCTTGAGGTTGCAGGTCACGCTGCGCTTGTTGAGATTGTAGTAGATGAAATAGTGCGAATCGGCGTCGG
>DATHNU010001012.1:0-2088 GCA_035485695.1 Reyranella sp.
CGGCAAGATCGCGCGCCAGGCCGATGGCGCGGTGCTGGCGACCTACGGCGGCACCACGGTGCTGGCCGCCGTCGTGTTCGAGAAGAAGCCGAAGCCCGGCCTCGATTTCTTCCCGCTCACCGTGAACTACCAGGAGAAGGCCTTTGCCGCCGGCAAGATCCCGGGCGGCTTCTTCAAGCGTGAAGGCCGGCCCTCCGAGAAGGAGGTTTTGACGTCGCGCCTGATCGACCGTCCGATCCGTCCGCTGTTCCACGAGAGCTACCGCAACGAGACCCTGGTGGTGGCGACGACGCTGGCGCATGACTTGGAGAACGACCCCGACATCGTGGCGATGATCGCCACCTCGGCGGCGCTCACGATCAGCGGCGTGCCTTTCATGGGCCCGATAGGCGGCGCCCGCGTCGGCTACATCGACGGCAAGTTCGTCGTCAACCCGACCCTCGACCAGATCGAGCAGAGCTCGCTCGACATCGTCGTTGCCGGCACCAAGGAAGGCGTGCTGATGGTCGAGTCCGAGGCCAAGGAGCTGCCCGAGGACGTCATGCTGAACGCCGTGATGGAGGCCCATCGGTCTTTCCAGCCGGTGATCGACGCCATCATCCAGCTCGCCGAGCATTGCGCCAAGGATCCGCTGCCGCTCACCGATCCCTCGGAAGCGTCCAAGACAGTGGCTGCCAAGCTCAAGTCCGACATGCGGGCCAAGCTGGTCGAGGCCTATGGCGAAACGCAGAAGCTCGCCCGCCAGACCAAGGTCGGTGCGGTCAAGACCGAGGCCAAGAAGCTGTTCGAAGGCAACGAGGAGGCGCTTGCCGCCTTCGGCGAGCAGTTCGGCAACCTCGAAGCTGACGTCGTGCGCAACGCCATCCTCGATACCGGCAAGCGCATCGACGGCCGCGACACCAAGACGGTCCGGCCGATCGTGGCCGAGGTCGGCGTGCTGCCGCGCGCCCACGGCTCGTCGCTGTTCACCCGCGGCGAGACGCAGGCGCTGGTCGTGGCCACGCTCGGCACCGGCCAGGACGAGCAGATCATCGATGCGCTCGAGGGCGAGTACCGCGAGCACTTCATGCTGCACTACAACTTTCCTCCCTACTCGGTGGGCGAAGTGCGCCGCATGGGTTCGCCCGGCCGCCGCGAGATCGGCCACGGCAAGCTCGCCTGGCGCGCGCTGCGCCCGATGCTGCCCAGCAAGGAGAAGTTCCCGTACACGATCCGCATCGTGTCGGAGATCACCGAAAGCAACGGCTCGTCCTCGATGGCCTCGGTGTGCGGCGGCTCGCTGGCGCTGATGGATTCGGGCGTGCCGATGGACCGGCCGGTGGCCGGCATCGCCATGGGCCTGATCAAGGAAGGCGAGCGCTTCGCCGTCCTCTCCGACATCCTGGGCGACGAGGATCACCTGGGCGACATGGACTTCAAGGTGGCCGGCACCGAGAAGGGCATCACGTCGCTGCAGATGGACATCAAGATCACTTCGATCACCGAGGAGATCATGAAGGTCGCACTCGGCCAGGCCAAGGACGGCCGCCTGCACATCCTGGGCGAGATGGCCAAGGGCCTGGGCGGCGCACGCGAATCAGTCAGCCAGAACGCGCCGCGCATTACCCAGTTCACGATCCCCAAGGACAAGATCCGTGAAGTGATCGGCACCGGCGGCAAGGTGATCCGCGAGATCACCGAGACCACCGGCACCAAGATCGACATCGAGGATGACGGCACGATCAAGGTCGCGGCGGTCGACGCCAAGGCGGGTCAGGCTGCCATCGACTGGATCAAGGGCATTGTGGCCGAGCCGGAAGTGGGCGTGATCTACACCGGCAAGGTCGTGAAGACCGTCGAGTTCGGCGCCTTCGTGAACTTCCTGGGTGCGCGCGATCGCCTGGTGCACATCTCCGAGCTGGCGCCGCGTCGCGTCGCCAAGGTGAACGACGTGGTCAAGGAAGGCGAACAGGTGAAGGTCAAGGTCCTGGGCGTCGACGATCGCGGCAAGGTCCGCCTCAGCGTCAAGGCCGTCGACCAGGAGACCGGCGAGGATATCTCGCAGAAGCCGCGCGAGGAGCAGCCCGCGCCGGCGGCCGAATAAGGCAC
>DATHNU010001013.1:0-3660 GCA_035485695.1 Reyranella sp.
GAACAGGGCGAGGGCAAAATCGGGCGCCGCCAACCGGAACACGCGGCGCGAGCGCGCCGGATCGAACTTGTGCCGCGGCGACAGCACCCTTTCGACGCCGCGCAGCAGCGGTCGCACCTGTTCGATGAATTCCAGCGCGAAAGCGGTGGGTTCCATGCGCCTGCCGCCCTTGATCAGCAGCGGGTCGCCCAGTTGATCGCGCAGGCGCGACAACGAATGGCTGATGGCCGATTGGGTCCGCCCCAGCCGCTCGGCTGCCCGGGTGACGCTGCGGTCGCGCATCAGCACCTCGAAGACGGCGAGCAGGTTGAGGTCGAAGCGCCTCAAATCGATTTCATTCATGAACAATTACAATTACGAGTTTGATTGATGACCCGATGCGATCCTAATGTCTCCTTCTCCGCGATGAAACCGAATGAGAGGGCGGTGAAAAGATGTCTCATTTCAGTGCGTTGGGCCGCCGCGGCCTGATCCAGGGTTCTGCCGCCACGGCCCTGGGCGCCGTCGTCCTGGCCGCGGGCAGCCGGGCCGAAGCGGCGGTGCCGCAGCCGATTGCCGCCAATCTGGTCACGACTTCGCGCCGCTCTTGGAACGGCCGCGACTGCCTGGCTCTCGAGCTGACGGACGATGAGCAGAAAGGCCGCCTCGACAAGACGCGCAGCGGCAACGGTCCGAGCTTTGCCATCGCCCATCGCGACTTCACCGATGGCGTGCTCGAGGCCGATATCGGAGCGGAGCTGACCGGCCGCGGCGCTCCAGACGATCGCGGCTTTGCCGGCCTGTCATTCCACATCGGTCCGGATTTCGAGACCCACGAAACGGTGTACCTGCGCATGACCAATGGGCGCCTGAACGTGCCGCCGCCTGCGCCGCCGCGCATCGACCGGGCGGTCCAGTACGTGGCCCATCCGGATTTTCATTTCGACGTGTCGCGCGAAGCGTTTCCCGGCCGCTACGAAAAAGGCGCGGATATCGCCGTCGGTCGCTGGCACCGGCTTCGGCTGGAGGTCCGGGGCACACGCCTGCGGGCGCTGGTGGATGGCGCCGAAGTGCTGACCGTGGACGACCTGCATTACCCAGGTCGGCGCGGACCCGTCGGGCTCTTTGTCGGCGACGGATCACGGGCCTTTTTCACGAATCTCGGCATCGTCCCGGCGTGACTCGATCTGCCTCCCCAGCGCAGGTTCCGCGCTGGGGAGGAAGCAAGGTCGGTCGTTAGCGCTTGGGCGGGGTCGCCGGCCACGACTTGATCAGCGTGTCGTAGTCGATCGTCTCACCCTTGGGCTTCTCGTTTGCGAGCTTGCGTTGCGGGGCGATCGTGCCGTCTTTCTCGACCTTGGCGAACCAGTACTCGGCGGTCTGCTTGGGGTTGAGCTTGGGCCCGCAAGCACCCTGGACACCGGACTTCTCGATGCGCTCGAGCACCGAGTCCTGCGCGGCGGCCAGCGCATCCATCGCCGCCTGCGGTGTCTTGGCACCGGACGAGGCATCGCCGATATTCTGCCACCATAGCTGCGCCAGCTTCGGGTAGTCGGGCACGTTGTTGCCCGTCGGGGTCCACTGCACGCGCGCCGGCGAGCGGTAGAACTCGATCAGGCCGCCGAGCTTCGGTGCCCGTTCGGTGAAGCTCTTGTCCCAGATGTCGCTTTCGCGGATGAAGGTGAGGCCGACCTGGCTCTTCTTAAGCGAGGTCGTCTTGGCGACCATGAACTGCAGGTAGAGCCAGGCAGCCTTGCGACGCTCGGGCGGTGTCGACTTCAGAAGCGTGAGCGAACCCGCGTCCTGGTAACCGAGCTTCATGCCCTCCTTCCAGTACGCACCATGCGGCGAGGGCGCCATCCGCCATTTCGGCGTGCCGTCGGCATTCATCACCGGCAGGCCGGGCTTCACCATGTCGGCGGTGAAGGCGGTGTACCAGAAGATCTGCTGGGCGATGTTGCCCTGGGCCGGCACGGCGCCGGCTTCGGAGAAGGTCATGCCCCGCGCGTTGGGCGGCGCGTACTTGTTCAGCCAGTCGACGTACTTGACGATCGAGTAGACCGCCGCCGGGCCGTTGGTGTCGCCGCCGCGCTCGACCGAGGACCCCGTCGGACGGCAGCCCTCCATGCGGATGCCCCATTCGTCGACCGGCAGGCCGTTGGGGATGCCCTTGTCGCCGTTGCCGGCCATCGACAGCCAGGCGTCGGTGAAGCGCCAGCCGAGCGACGGGTCCTTCTTGCCGTAGTCCATGTGGCCGTAGACTTTGACGCCGCCGATCTCCTTGATGTCGTTGGTGAAGAACTCGGCGATGTCCTCGTAGGCCGACCAGTTCACCGGCACGCCGAGCTCGTAGCCGTACTTGGCCTTGAACTTCGCCTTGTATTCGGGGTTGGTGAACCAGTCGTAGCGGAACCAGTAGAGGTTCGCGAACTGCTGGTCGGGCAGCTGAAAGAGCTTGCCGTCGGGCGCCGTGCCGAACGACTTGCCGATGAAGTCGGCGACGTCGAGCGTCGGCAGGGTGACGTCCTTGCCTTCGCCCGCCATGAAGTCGGTCAGCGAGATCGTCTGGTTGTAGCGGAAGTGCGTGCCGATGAGGTCGGAATCGTTGACCCAGCCGTCATAGATGCTGCGGCCCGACTGCATCTGGGTCTGGATCTTCTCGACCAAGTCGCCCTCCTGGATGATGTCGTGCTTGACCTTGATGCCGGTGATCTCGGTGAAGGCCTTCGCCAGCACCTTCGACTCGTACTCGTGCGTGGCGATGGTCTCCGAGACGACGCTGATTTCCATGCCGGTGAAGGGCTTCGCGGCATTGATGAACCACTGCATTTCCTTCATCTGCTCGTCCTTGGTGATCGTCGAAGGCTGGAACTCCTCGTCGATCCACTTCTTGGCGGCCGCCTCGTCGGCGGACGCCGGAGCCGCGAGGGCTCCCATGAAGGCCGTCAGCGCGATGGCGCTCGCCATCGTCGTCAGGCGGCTCGTGACTGTCATGCGTCTCATGGTTTCCTCCATTGGAGTGACAAAACGCAGGGGTGGCCGGTTGTCCGGCTCTGCTTGATCTCGCTGGCCTAGACCGTGCGGAACACGACCACGGCGGCAACCAGCGAAATGGCGGATGCGAGCCACAGGCTCGACACGTCGATGCCCTCGCCGATCGGCAGCGTCGCGATCGGCGCGGCGCCGACAAAGCCGATCCAGGCGAGGTTGATGACGGCGGCGAGCACCAGCGACAGGAACAGCCTGTCGCCGCGCGTCGTTGGGATGCCCAGCACGCCGACCCTTTCGACCTCGGGGCGCCGGCGGGCGAGCGCGATCATGACGAGGAGCAGCAGGCCCACCGCCACGAAGAAGGCGCCGGTTGCAGGTGTCCAGGCCATCCAGGCGAGGTCTTCCACGGGCGCCTCCTCAAACCCGGCCGAGCGCGAAGCCGCGCGCGATGTAGTTGCGCACGAACCAGATCACGACTGCGCCGGGAACCAGGGTGAGCACGCCGGCCGCCGCCAGGACCCCCCAGTCCATGCCGGCCGCCGACACGGTGCGCGTCATGGTGGCGGCGATCGGCCTGTTCGACACGCCATGGGCGGTGGCGCTGGCGCACTGCCTGTTCAACATCCCGCTCGCCGTGTGGATCCTCGAAGGCTTCATCTCCGGCGTGCCGCGCGAGATCGACGAGACCGC
>DATHNU010001014.1:0-2690 GCA_035485695.1 Reyranella sp.
GCGGAGGCGCGGCTGCGATCGAAGCTCGCGGCCTTGCGCCACACCATGATCAGCGCTTCCTGCGCCACTTCCTGCGCGGTCTCTGCATCGGTGCCGCCGCGCATGATGAAAGCTTTTACGCGCGGTGCGTAGTGACGAAACAGGCTGGCGAAGGCCGAGCGGTCCTGCCGGAGCGCGATGGCCTCGATCAGGTCGGCGGCTTCGTCGGGCGAGAGCATCGCCAATCCTAAGCCGTCCTCATGCTCCTCTCCCCCGCTAGGGGGAGAGGCTGGGTGAGGGGGCTACGCAACATCGTTGACCACCGTCTTTCGAAGCATCGCGTATCTATCGGGCACCACCTCACCCTCCCATTGCTTCGCAATGGGCCCCACCCTCTCCCCCGCTTACGCGCTTGTGAAAGCGCTCACGCGGCGGAGAGGGACTCTTAGCGAGGTGCGGGCGCATTGACGCCCAGATCCCAGAAGATGCCGGTCATCAGCCGCAGGCCGTCGCGCACCACCGGCGCCAAAAGGTGCTCGTTGGGCGCGTGCTGCGAGCAGGCCGCGTAGGAGTGCGGCACCCACACGGTCGGCATGCCCAAAATGTCGGTGAAGACTTCGTTGGGCAGCGAGCCACCGAGATTGGGCAGCATGTTGGGCTTCTGGCCGCCGGTCTGCTCGATCGAGGCAGCGGCGAATTTGGCCCACGGATTCTCCGGGTCGAGCCGGGTCGCGTTCATGATCACGTCGCGCGCCTGCTCGAGCTCGATCTGCGGGAAGCCGTGACTGTCGAGATGGCGACGCAGCGCCGGCAGGATTTCGTGCGGATCGGTGCCGACCACAAAGCGCAGCTGGCAGTAGGCGATGGCGCTGGGCGGGATGGCGTTGACCGGCCGGTCGGGATTGCCGGTCTTGAAGGCCAAAACCTCGAAGCTGTTCCAGCCGAACACGCGCTCGACGGGCGTGAGCGACTTCTCGCCCCATTCCGGATCGATCTCGGGCGCGCCCTCGCCGGCATCGACATGGGCGTCGGCCAGGGCTGCCCGGACCGAGTTGGTCAGGGTCTTAGGCCGCCACTCCGGCACTTTGATCTGACCGCGTGCGTCGGTGATGGTGGCCAGCGCATGCGCCAGGATGATGCCCGGGTTGGCCAAAAGGCCGCCCCAGTTGCCTGAATGGTGACCGCCCTCGCGCAAGGTGAGTTTCAGGTTGAAGTTGAGCGTGCCGCGCGTACCGCCGAAGATGGTCGGCCGGCGATGATCGAGCCTCGGCCCGTCCGAGCCGATCAGGGCATCGGCCTTCAGCGCCGCCTTGTTGGCCTTGCAGAAATCAGCCAGGCCCGGCGAGCCTGTCTCCTCGCCGGTCTCGATCAGGATCGTCGAGTTGAAGCCGAGCGAGCCCCTCTCCTGCAGCACGCAGGCAAGGGCTGCGATATTGATCGTGTGCTGGCCCTTGTTGTCGGCCGTGCCGCGGCCATACATGCGGTCGCCCTCGACCACGATCTTCCACGGCGACAGGCCTTGCCGCCACTGCTCCTCCTGGCCGCGGATCACATCGCCGTGGCCGTAGGTCAGGACGGTGGGCTTGGCGGCATCCTCGACCCGTCGCGCGATCAGGAACGGGCCATATTCAGTGCGCGGGTTGGGCAGCACGGTGCAGTCGTAGCCGAGCTTT
Organism: Reyranella sp.; assembly: GCA_035485695.1. GTDB lineage: Bacteria > Pseudomonadota > Alphaproteobacteria > Reyranellales > Reyranellaceae > Reyranella. The sequence goes on from DATHNU010001014.1 coordinate 1,653, forward strand.
TCGAGCGATTCGGTCATCTCGCCCGAGACGTACTGCTGCAGGGCCGGCATGGAATCCTGCTCCTGGCTGGTGGTCGGAATCGCCACCCGCCGCTGCAGCTCGGCCAGAAAGCCGCCATCGTCGAAGTATTTCTCTGCGCGCCCGATGGCGCCATCGCGTGTGCCGGTCATGAGGTTCCTTCGGTCATTTCGAGCGACGATAGCATTCATTGGCCTCCTGCTGTCAGGACCCTCTCCGCTCCTGTCAGGCTCCTCTCCGCCGCGTGAGCGCTTTCACAAGCGCGTAAGCGGGGAGAGGGCTTAAGGCACGACGTAGGACAGGTAGAGCGGCTATGCTCGCGACCAAACCAGGGAGGACAGGATGCTGACATCGGGGCGCGTCGTTTTCAGCAAGATGGAAGAGGTCCACTACGGCAAACCGGCCGCCCAGTCGCTGGCCGAGCTGGTCAAGGAGCACGGCGCCCAGCGCGTCTTCCTGATGGTGAGCGGCACGCTCAACCGCGAGACCGATGAAGTCGAGAAGGTCCGGCGCGCGCTCGGCAACAAATGCGTCGGCACCTTCGACAGGATGCCGGCGCACTCGCCGCGTGCGGCCGTGATCGCGGCCGCGGCGCAGGCGCGCGCGGCGCGCGCCGACCTGATCGTGACCTTGGGCGGCGGCTCGATCACCGACGGCGCCAAGGCCGTCCAGCTCTGCCTCGCCAACGACGTCACGAGCGTCGAGGGCATGGACAGGATCCGCGGCACGGCGGAGGTCAAGCCGCCGACCGTGCGCCAGGTCTCGATCCCGACCACCTTGTCGGCCGGCGAGTTCTCCGGCCTTGCCGGCGTCACCAACGAGGCGACCAAGGTGAAGGAGATGTTCCGCCATCCGCTCACCATCCCGCAGGCGGTGATCCTCGATCCCGAGGTGACGCGGCATACGCCGATGTGGCTGTTCCTCTCGACCGGCATCCGCGCCGTCGACCATTGCGTCGAGGGCGTGTGCTCCAACGAATCGACCGAGTTCACCAACGCCGCGGCGCTGCACGGCCTGTCG
>DATHNU010001015.1:0-5095 GCA_035485695.1 Reyranella sp.
CAGCGTCCTCTTTCCGCCGGTAGTCGGCGGTTTCGACAAGGGCACCGGCACTTTCTACGGCGACGACGAGCACGACGGGCGCGCGATCCGCGTGCGCTTCCTGTGGTCGCGCATCACGCCGCAATCGGCGCGTTGGGAGCAAGCTTTCTCGCCCGACGAAGGGACCTGTTGGGAGACCAACTGGTTCATGGACTTCACGAGGCTGTAACCATGACGGACAGGATCTTCGCCGTGATCCGCGCGCGCGGACCGCGCTGGAACGACTCCCAGCCCCTCGAAGGCCAGGAGGATTGGCGCCCGCACGCCGACTATATGAACGCGCTGGTGGCCGGAGGCTTCATGCTGTTGGGCGGCCCGCTCGCCGGCACGCGCGACGTGCTGCTGATCGTGCGCGCCGGGAACGCGGCGGAGGTCGAGGCGCGCCTGGCGGCGGATTGCTGGACCGTCAAGAATCTGCTCATCACGCGTCAGATCACACCGTGGGAACTGAGGTTGGGTTCGCTCGGCGACCCTTGACGCTCGGCGGACGGACAACCACGTTGGCGATGCCCCTGGCGGTGAAGAGGAGGGGCGGGAGGCATTGCCATGCAAGCACAGGAACGCGAGCTCATCACCGGCCTGTTTGGCCGTTTGCAGCCGTTCGAAGCCCAGCCGCGTGACGGCGAGGCCGAGGCTTTGATCAGGGATCTCGTCGCCCGCCAGCCGTCGGCGCCGTATCTGCTCGTGCAAACGGTGCTGGTGCAGGAACAGGCGCTCAAGGCCGCGCAGGACCGCATTGCCGAGCTGGAGGCCAATGCGGGTGCCGCCGCGCCTGCCGCGCCGGGTTTCCTGGGCAGCGCGCCCAAGATCGGACCGTGGGGGACATCGCCGGCCGCCCCGGCTGCGGCGCCGCAGCCGATTCCCCCGACACGGTCGCCTCTGCAGGCGGCCCTGGCGCCGCAGCCTGCCGGCGGCGGCTTCCTGCGCACCGCCCTGACGACCGCCGCGGGCGTCGCTGGCGGCGCACTCCTGTTCGAGGGCATCCGCAGCCTGATGGGCAGCAATCCGGGCCCGTTCGGCTCGGCGGCCGCCGCCCTGCAGCCGTCGCCGCTGCTGCCGCCCGATTCTTTGCCGGCTGCGACACCGCAGGATCTCGCCCAGGATCAGGCCATGTCGGACGACAATGCCACGGCGGCGGACGATCAGGTCGATGATTACGATACGGCGTCGCTCGACCAGGATACCGGCGGATCGGACGACGATAGCTGGGCCTGATCGGCCGTAATCTTTCTGCAATGAAATGGGGGAATTTGGATGATCGAACTTCACACGTGGGGCACGCCCAACGGCCGCAAGGTTTCCATCATGCTGGAGGAGTGCGGACTGCCCTACAGCACGCACAAGATCGACATCTCCAAGGGCGAGCAGTTCAAGCCGGAGTTCCTGAAGATCTCCCCCAACAACCGCATCCCGGCGATCGTCGATCCCGACGGTCCCGGCGGTAAGCCGATAAGCCTGTTCGAATCGGGCGCGATCCTGATCTATCTCGCGGAGAAGACCGGAAAGTTCCTGTCGAAGGACCCGGCGCAGAAATACAAGACGCTTGAATGGTTGATGTGGCAGATGGGCGGCGTCGGTCCGATGTTCGGTCAGGCGCACCACTTCCTGCGCGCCGCGCCGACCAAGATCGAGTATGGCATCAAGCGCTATGTCGACGAGGCCAAGCGCCTGTACGGCGTGCTCGACAAGCAGCTTGCCTCGAACGCTTTCGCCGCCGGCGCCGATTACACCATCGCCGATATGGCGATCTTCCCGTGGACGGCACGGCATGAGTGGCACACCGTCAACCTCGCCGACTTCCCCAACGTCAAGCGCTGGTACGACACCATCAACGCCCGCCCTGCCGTGACCAAGGGCATGGCGGTGCCGTATTTGAACTGATGCCTTACCGTCGCTTGCTCGGGGCGACGTTTGTCGCCCTTTCCTTAGGCGCCTGTGCCCAGCCCGGCGCGCCGCCCGTCTGCACAGCGCCGCTCAAGCCCGCGCTCGAGGTCGACCTGTATTTCGGCCGCGACAAACAGGGCGGCGGCGAGGTGAGCGAGGCGGAATGGGCCACGTTCCTGGCTGATACCGTCACGCCGCGCTTTCCCGCCGGGTTGAGCGTGCTCAACGTCGAGGGCCAGGCGCGCGAACCGTCGGGAGGCATCGTGCGCGAGCGCACCAAGCTCCTGGTCGTCGTGGTGTTCGACGCGCCGGCGCATCAGGGCAGGGTCCGCGAGGTCGTCCAGGCCTATAATGGCCGATTCGGCCAGCATGGCGTGTTCTGGTCCGAACATCCGCTCTGCGCCGGCAGCTGACATCCATTCACGCATTCGCGCTGGATCGATGCAGCGGCGCGCCCCCAGCAAAGATATGCGTCCATCCAATCGCAGTCGGCCCTAGGCTGTCCGCTCGCCGCCGGCCTGGAAGTTGGACAGCGACAACATCCGCTGGAGATCGTCGAGCTGGAAAGGTTTCTGCAGGGTGGGCGTGCCGCTGTAGGGCGGCTTCAGGATATGGGCGCCGTAGCCGGTCGCGAACATGAAGGGCACGCCCCGGCTTTTAAGCACGTCGGCCACCGGAAAGCTTTGCTTGCCGCCCAGGTTGATGTCGAGGATGGCGAGGTCGATGTCGAGCGTGCGGGCGAGCTGCAGCGCCTCCTCGATATGGGTCGAGATCGCCGCGACCTCGCAGCCCAGTTCGTCCAGCATGTCTTCGAGCAACATGCCGACGATCACCTCGTCCTCGACCACGAGCACGCGCCGGCGTTGGCTGTGTTCCGTCACGCTTCGCCGTCCCAGCGCGCCGCCGACTGCCCGGCTTCGTCGCCTCCCATTTTCATGGACCGGAAAGTGACAGGGACCGCGCCCGGGGGCAACGGTTCACGGCGCGGCAAAACCGGGCTAGATTGCCGCTTCACCGTGATCCCCAAGGAGAATCAGCCCATGGCCAAAGACGTCAAGGCCCGCAAGAGCGCCGCCCTCGCAACTCCCACCGATCTGGGCGCTAACGCCACCAAGGACCTGACGGGCGGGCTCAACATCCTGTTGGCCGACGTCTATTCGCTCTACATCAAGACCAAGAATTTTCATTGGCACATGTCGGGTCCGCACTTCCGCGACTACCATTTGCTGCTCGACGACCAGGCGACCGAGATCGACGCCATGACCGACGTCATCGCCGAGCGGGTGCGCAAGCTGGGTGGCGGCACCATCCGCTCGATCGGCCACATCAAGCGCCTGCAGCGGGTTCTCGACAACGATGCGGACTTCGTGACCCCGCTCGACATGCTGGCCGAGCTGCGCGACGACAACATCCAGCTCACCAAGCACATGCGGTCCCTCCACGAAGTGTGCGACGAGCACAACGACGTCGCCACGGCCAGCCTGATCGAGAACTGGATCGACGAGACCGAGAAGCGCACCTGGTTCCTGTTCGAGACGGGCAGGCGGACGGAAGGGTAGGACCGGTCTTTGCCGGGAGCGCGCCACTCCGTGGCGCATCTTGTCTTCAAGCATGAGCGCCACTTCGGCACGGAGGTTACTCCGCGCGCAGTGGCGCGCTCCCCGCTACGACGCCCGTCGCACCATCGTCGGCACGAGATGTTTCAAGGACGGCGCGCCGACCTGCATCATGGCGGCGCGCGTCTCCTGCTGCAAAAGGTCGAGCACGCGTTCGACCCCGGGCTGGCCGAAGGCGCCCAGCCCCCACAGATACGGCCGGCCGATGCAGACGGCGCGCGCGCCCAGCGCCAGCGCCTTGATGATGTCGGTGCCGCGCCGGAAGCCGGAATCGACCAGCACGGGAATGCGGCCATCGACCGCCTCGATGATCTCGGGCAGCGCGTCGATGGTCGAGCGCCCGCTATCCTCGGCGCGGCCGCCATGGTTGGACACGACGATGCCGTCGAGCCCGTTGTCGATGGCAAGGACGGCGTCCTCGGCCGTCATCAGCCCCTTCAGCACCAGCCGCGTCTTCACCGTGTCGCGCAGGCGCTTGATGAAGTCCCAGGTGAGGTTGGTGGCGCCGGTGCTGGTGAGGCCCGATAGGTCGAGCCCGTCGAAGTTGGGCTTGCGCTTGACGTAGCTCGCCAGGTTGAGCGCGTGGCACGAGCCGCAATTCCTTGTGTCGGTGCGCAACAGGCGCATCAGGGTTTCCCAGTTCTGGCGGGCGATCACGTCGGTCGTCAGGACGATGGTTTCCGCGCCGGCTTTCTCGGCGCGCCGCGCCAGGCCCTCGGCCACTTCCCATTTGTTCGTCGGATAGAGCTGGAACCACACCGGCCGGCCGCGTGCCTCCATCGCCTGCTCGATCGATATGGTGGCCACGGTCGAGAGAACCTGCAAGTGATCGCCCTTGCGGGCGGCGCGCGCGACGGCGAGCTCGCCGTCCTCGTGGAAGGCGCGGTTGGAGGCGGTGGGCGCGAGCACGATCGGGCTGGGATAGCTCTGGCCGAACAGTTCCATGCGCAGGTCCAGCGTCTCGACGTCGATCAGCCGGCGCGGCCGCAGCTGGAATTTCAGGAAGCCTTCGCGATTGGCGCGCAGGGTTACTTCGTCATCGATGCCGGTCGCCATGTAGCCGAAATGCGCCGGCGGCACTTTCTCGTGCATCACCGGTTCGAAGTCGAAGACGTCGAGCGCCTCACGCGGCGAGGCGATCAATTTATCGAGCGTCCGCGTACCCCAGACCGAGGGATCGGGCAGGCGCTGCTCCTGCGCCAGCACGTCGGCCGCACCGGCCATCAGCGGACTGGCTGCGAGATATTGCAGGAAGCGACGACGGGCTGTGGGCTGATGGATCATGTTCGTCCGAACCGCGGGCGTCTCGCCCGCTCACGATCATGAGCGAGCCGGAGGCTCGCGGTCCAGAAGAGTATGACTCCTCGGCAAAGACTACTGCCGCTCCGCCCAGCCGATCATGCGGGCGATGAAGACATCGCAGGCATCCATCTGCGACCGGGCGACGAACTCGTTGGGCTGGTGGGCCTGCGAGATGTCGCCGGGGCCGCAGATCACGGTGGGAATGCCGTGGCCGCGGAAGATCCCGGCCTCGGTGCCGTAGGGCACGGCGTAGG
>DATHNU010001016.1:0-2512 GCA_035485695.1 Reyranella sp.
GTCGTGTTCGACGCGCCGAAGCTGGCCGTGCCGGCCGGCACCGTGTTCGTCGACCAGTTGGCGGCGGTGTTGAAGTCGCCGGAACCCGGATTGAGCAGCCAGGTCGCGTCCTGGGCCTGGGCGGCGGCTGCCCACAGGCCGACCGCCAGCGCCGCCGCACCGCCCCAGAGGACGCGGCGACGCTGGTCGCGTTTCACTGGCTTCATGGTTCCCAACCCCACCCGTGACCCGGCATGGGCCGGACTAGATCACGAGGGGCGTCAAGGCAGCGTCAAAGGGCCGTCAAACCCGCGCTAAATCGGTGCGCAGGAGCGCCATCGGCGGCGGAAAAGAGTCGCGTCAGGCGGGATATGCGCTCGCGCCACCGTTCTACCACGCGGTGCGGACGCCGAGGCTGATTGCATGGGTGTCGGTGTCGCCGCCGACCGCGCCGTCGTAGCGCGCCTCAGGAAGAACCGAGGGCCTTGCGCCAGCCCTCGGCAAACCGCGCGGCGTCGGCCTTCGAGCCGCTCATGTAGGGATCGGCCGACATCGCCGCGATCCGATCGGAACCCTCGGGGACGAGTTTCTTGACCTCGCCGACCCACCGGGCCGCACCGGTCATATCGCCCGTCAAAGCACAGGCCGCCGCGAGCGAGGCATAGGCACGCGCATTGTGCGGCACGAACTCGATGGCGCGCGACAACCAGTCGATGGCGGCGTCGAAATGGCCCCGTTCGAGTTCGATTTGTCCCGCGAACATGTAGGCGAGTCCGACGGTGGGATCCTGTGGATTGAGCCGGATGGCATAGCGAATATGGGCCAATCCCTCGTCAGGGCGGCCGGTCAGCCCTTCGATGTAGCCCGCCTGCGCGTAGGCCACGGCAAAGCTCGGAGACAGCTTCGTCGCCATGGCAAACGAGCGCAGCGCCTCATCCAGCTGGCCGCGCGTCCTCTGCACCAGGCCGAGCCAGTAGAACGCCCCACCCGATTCGTGATTCCGGGCGATCGCCCGCCGCAGCAGGTCTTCAGCCTGGGCGAGAGAGGCTTCGCGCTCCGCCGCGGAGAGACCGGCGATGGAAACGACGTTCGCTGCGGCCAGGCCGATCAGGGCGGTCTGGCTGCTGGGGTCGCGGCGCAGAGCTTCCTCGAAATCGCCCTTCGCCTCGCCGATCGTGCTCGCCGCCGTACCGCGGTAGGCCGCCGCATTGCGCTGGATCGCATTCCAGCCGCGGGCGAGGAGACCTTCGACGCCGGGCTCGCCAGGCTCGTGCGCCAACCGGCGGCTTTCGGCGCCGACTGCTTGAATGTCCAACGCCCGGGCAAGCCCACGCGGGACCTCGTCCTCGGCCGACAAGCGGTCGGCCCACGCATGCTCCGAGCGATCCGACCACACCTGCAACCGGCTGTAGCTGTCGATCAGCGCCACGGTGATTTGCATCCGGTCGTGCTGAACGTCGACCTGTCCTTCGACGACGTAGCGCACGCCGAGCTCGGCGCCGACCGCCGCCACGTCGACCGTCTTGCCGCGATAAAGACTCGAGGTTTGCGCCGAAATCACCCTTATCGCCGGCGCGTGCGACAGCTCGTCGATCAGATTGCCGGTAAGGCGGTCGGCGACCGCCGGCTCCGCGCCGCTTTTCTCGTTGCTGGCGAAGGGCAGAACGAGCAGCGACACGTAGCCGTGGACCGGCGCCGGCAAGGCTTGGGCGGGACGGGCCGGTTGGAGGCCTGCCGTCAACTGGACAGCAGGCGCACGGTCGCGCGCTGCAAGCCACCAGCCCGACAGGCCGAGGACGAGCACGGCGGCGATCGGCAGCGCCGCCAGGATCGGCGGCCGACGTCGCGGGGCACGCCCGACGACGGGCGGCGGCGCGAGGTCGGCAACGGCGTCGCCATGAGCGGCGGGGGCGATCGGCCGGCTGACGACGACCGGCGCCGCCGGCGTGCTTCGCCTGATGTCGTCGATCAGGGCAAGCGTCGGCGAGGAGGGCGCAACGTCGAGCTCGCGCTTCAGCAGGGCCGTGAAGGCGCCGGCCCGGGCGAGGGCCGCTTCGCGGCCGCGATAGCGGGCGGAGAGCCGCAACGCCAAGCGCTGCCAATCCTCGCGCAGCGGATCGAGCGCGACCAGACGCTCGGCGGACTCGAGCGCCCGGGCGCCCTGTCCGAGCCTGTCGAAGCCCTCGGCACAAGCCTCGTAGACGCGCGCGCCGATGGCTTCGAGCCGGCTGCGCTCCGCCCGGACCCATTCGTCGAACGTCTCGACACCGAGCTCGAAGTCGGCGAGAAACGCGCCGCGATAGAGATCCGCGGCCCGCACCAACTCGGAAAGCTCCGTCGAGCCGGCAAGGGCGGCAAGCGCCGTCGCATCGACGGCCATCGCCGGCAGCCGCAGTTCGACCGTGTCGCCTTCCAGGCGCAGCAGGTCCGGCGCAACTGGCGCCAGATCGGCGCGCAGCGAGACCAGGCATTGCCGCAGGCTGTTGCGCGCCAGCCTGTCGGGCCGGTCGGCCCACAAAAGCGTGGCGAGTTG
>DATHNU010001017.1:0-2525 GCA_035485695.1 Reyranella sp.
CAAGCGCTGCGCCGAGACGCTGTTCTTCGACTACTGGCGCCAGCACAGGCTGCGCATCAAGGTGGCGCGCATCTTCAACACCTACGGCCCGCGCATGCATCCCAACGACGGGCGCGTGGTGTCGAACTTCATCGTCCAGGCACTCAAGGGCGAGGACATCACGATCTACGGCGACGGCATGCAGACCCGTGCCTTCTGCTACGTCGACGATCTGATCTCGGGCTGGTTGCGCCTGATGGACCATACGCCGGACGATTTCACCGGCCCGGTCAATCTCGGCAACCCTGTCGAGATGCCGATCCGGGATCTCGCCGAGAAGGTCCTGAAGCTCGTGAACGGCAAGTCGAAGCTCGTTCAGGCCCGGCCCCTGCCGGTCGACGACCCGCTGCAGCGCTGCCCCGACATCACGCTGGCGCGCGAGAAGCTCAAGTGGGAACCGAAGGTGGCGCTCGACGAGGGCCTGGCCAAGACCATCGCCTACTTCGACGGCTTGCTGCGCAGCAACGAGACGGTGAGCCGCGTCGGGCGGTAGGTTGGGAGCTGCCTCGTCATCCTCATGTTCCTCTCCCCCTTGGGGGAGAGGTTAGGTGAGGGTACGGACCGGATAGATAGCTGACAGTTTGGACCGGATACATGGTTGACAGGTTTTCAATGCTCGGCAGGAGGGCCTGCCGATGCCGTGGAAAGAGACCTGCGTCATGGAAGAGCGGATGCGGTTTGTGCTGGCGGCGAAGAAGGAAGGGGCGGTGATGTCGCAGCTGTGTGCGGAGGCCGGCATCAGTCGTCAGACGGGGTACAGGTTGCTGAGGCGGTATGAGAGCGAAGGCGTGGAGGGTCTGAAGGACCGCAGCCGGGCGCCGCACGAACATGGCCGGTCGCGTGAGGCGGAGCTGGTGGACGATGTACTGGCGCTGCGCGCGCATTATGGCTGGGGCGCCAAGAAGCTGCGGCACAAGCTTGGCGAGCTGCGTGCGAGCGTCGAGCTGCCGGCGGCGAGCACGATCGGCGATTGGCTGGCCAAGCGGGGCCTGACGCACAAACGCCGCCGTCGGGCGAAGTGCCCGGCCTATTCTCAGCCGTTCGCCGCAGCAAGCGAACCGAATGCGGTATGGACGGTCGACTTCAAGGGCTGGTTCCGGACCGGCGATGGGTCGCGCTGCGATCCCCTGACGCTGAGCGATACGTGGAGCCGCTGCCTGCTGCGCTGCCAGACGGTGGCGCGGCGACCATGGCCACGTGCGCCCGGTGTTCGAAGAGGCGTTCTGCGAGTTCGGCCTGCCGCTGGCGATCCGGTCGGACAATGGGCCGCCGTTCGCCTCGACGGCGACCGGCGGGCTGTCGACGCTGTCGTTGTGGTGGCTGAAGCTTGGCATAGCGGCTCAGCGCATCGAGCCGGCCAAGCCCCAGCAGAACGGCCGGCACGAGCGCATGCACCGGACGCTCAAGCAGGACACCGCCAAGCCACCGGCGGCGAGCCTGGCCGAACAACAGGCCCGGTTCGATGTCTTCCGTCGGATCTTCAATGCCGAGCGGCCACACGAGGCGCTGGACTTCCAATATCCCGCTTCGCTCTACCGGCCATCGCCGCGGCGCTATCCCTGTGAGTTGCGCGAGCCGGTGTATGGCGAGGACTGTGTCGTGCGTCGGGTTCGCTCCAATGGCGAGATCAGGTGGGAGGGCGAGCTGATCTTCGTCAGCCAGGTCCTGGTTGGTGAGCCGGTCGGTATCAGCCGGACTGTCAACGGCGAGTGGCGCGTGCGCTACGCCGACGTCGAGCTCGGCTTTATCGACGTCGGCCGCTGTCGGCTCAATCGCCAGCCCCAAAACAGGGCTGGAAAGCGATGATCGAGTGTCAACCATGTAACCGGTACACTCTGTCAACCATCCATCCGGTTGCACAGAGGGGGTCAATCCGAAGACTATCTCCTGCATCATCCCCTCACCCAGCCTCTCCCCCAAGGGGGAGAGGAGCATGAGCGAGATGGGTGCGAAGGGCGACGTGCTCTTCGCTCGTCTACTGCGCCGCGACGGCGCGCGGCAGGGCGTTGACGACGGAGGCCTTGCCGGAGGTCATCTCGTCGTGGATCCACTTGTAGGTCTTCTCCATGCCGTCCTCGAGACGGATGGAAGGCGCCCAACCCATCAACTGCTTGATCAGGGTGTTGTCGCTGTTGCGGCCACGCACGCCCTTGGGCGCGTCGAGCTTGTAGGAGCGCTTGAGCCTGAGGCCGGCGATCTTCTCGACGATGTCGACCAGCCGGTTGATGCTGACCAGTTCGTCGCTGCCGATATTCAGCGGCTCGACGATGTCGCTCTGGGCCAGGCGGATCGTGCCGTCGGTGCAGTCGTCGATATACATGAACGAGCGGGTCTGCTCGCCGTCGCCCCAGATCTCGATCTCGTGCTTGCCCGACAGCTTGGCGGCGATCACCTTGCGGCAGATCGCGGCCGGCGCCTTCTCGCGGCCGCCGTCGTAGGTGCCTTCGGGGCCGTAGACGTTGTGGTAGCGGGCGACCCGGGTGGCG
>DATHNU010001018.1:0-3811 GCA_035485695.1 Reyranella sp.
CGGGCTTGGCGGCAGGATCGCCGTGTCCGTGCATCCGCGACGCTTCGCCCGGCAGCGGTGCCAGGCCGGCATACTTGGCGCAGGCCAGCAGGATCACCGAAATGCCGAGATAGCTGATCACCATCGACGGCGTGCGGCCGACGCCCAGCGCCTCGGCATGGATCAGGCCGAAGAAGGTGAACACCGCACCGGCGGCGGCGAAGGCCGCCGCTTTTATGAAATCGCGCTCGATGATGAACACCGTGATCGCCGCCAGCACGATGCCGGCCAGGGTGGCGCCGCCGCCCAGGATCTCCAGGCCCTGATAGAGCACGCCGGTCTGGTCGAGCTTGTCGAAGCCCACGGCCGAGGCCGAGGTGCCGGCGGCGTTCAGTGCGCTGTCGATCTGCAACTTGCCCCAGGCCGCAATCTGCGGCACCAGCGCCAGCACGATCGCCGGCGCATGGCGCATCGGCGTTTCCTGGAACGCCTGCGAGCCGATCAGCATGCCGATATAGAGCAGGATGGGCAGGATCGCGACGACCGGGATCAGCGCCATCATCAGGGCGATGACACCGAACCACGCCAGCACGATCACCAGCGCGCCGGTGGCGGCGGAGTAGCCGATGCGGCCGCCCATCGCCTTCCAGCCGGGATGGCCGATATAGACGGCGTTGATGAACGGATTGCCCATCAGGCAGCCGATCAGGCTGACGACGCCATCGGCGGTCAGCACGCGTGTCGTCGGAAAGGAATCGCCCGCGGCCGCCGCGCTCTCGACATTGTCCATCGCCTCGACGAGGTCGTAGATGCCGAAGGGAATCGCCGTCACCAGGATGACGCCGATGAACTGGAAGCCGCCGAAGACGTGGCTGACCGCCGGCATGGGATAGGAGAAGCCGAAGCTCGACACGGCGGCCTTGAGCCCGTCAGGGGTGAGGCCGCCATAGTTGAAGCCCAACAGGGTCGAGCCCCAGGCGATGATGGCGCCGACGATGATGGCCACGAGGCCGCCCGGCAGGCCCTTGAAGTAGCGCACACCGCCGAACCAATCGACCATGATGACGGCGAAGCAGACCAGGCCGATGACCGGCGTCATCACCATCTGCGCGCCCGGGCGCATCGAGATGAAGGTGATCGAGATGCCCGCCAGCGAGCCCAGCAAGGCCGCGCGCGGCGTGATCTTGCGGATGTAGGGTGCGATGAAGCCGCCGCCCATCAGCACGAAGCTCTGCACGAACACCCAGGTGAGGCCGGCTTCCCAGGCCTGCACCGGATCCTTGGTGGTGATCAGGATCGGCAGCATGATCACGAACACGACCACGAACATGTGCGGCACGCTGATGCCGGACGGCAGCGCACAGACGTCGGTGCGGCCGGTCTGCTTGGCCAGGCGATAGGCGAGCCAGGCGTAGTACACCGTGCTCAGGCACAGCATCAGGCCGGTCGCCGGGAGGATGCGGCCGAACACCAGCTCGTCCGGCATCTTGAGCACGAAGCGCAGCAGGCCGGTGAGCACCAGCATGTTGACCAGGATGTTGGTACCGAAGCCGAAGAACGCGTTCCAGTCGCCTGGAACCCAAAGCTTGGGCTTGAAGTCCGCGGTCGTGACAGCCATGTCGCTCTCCTCTGGCTCTATGCAGTCTCGTGCAGCGCCTCGCTCAGCCCTTGCCGATCGCCGCGACGATATCGGCCGAGCTTCCCACCCAGCCGAAAATGCCGCCCTGCGCCTTGATCATTTTCAGGCCCATGTCCTGGAATTCGGGGAAGTAGGAGCCCACGCAATCCTCGGGCACGAAGCAGTCGTAGCCGCGGTCGTTGGCCTCGCGGACCGTGGTGTTGACGCACACTTCGGTGGTGACGCCGGTGACGACGAGCTGGGTGATGCCGCGATGCTGCAGGATCGAGTGCAGGTCGGTGGCATGGAAGGCGCCCTTGCCGGGCTTGTCGATGACGGGCTCGCCCGCCGCGGGATAGAGCTCGGGAATGATGTCGTGGCCGGCCTCGCCGCGCACCAGGATGCGACCCATCGGGCCCTTGTCGCCGATCGAGGTCTTGCTGCGGCCACGCACCTTCTTGGTCGGCGGCAGGTCGGAGAGGTCGGGCCGATGGCCCTCGCGGGTATGCATCGCCAGAAGGCCGGCGGCGCGCCAGGCGGCCAGCAGCCGGCGGTTGGGCTCGATCGTGCGGCGCAGCTGCGAGACGTCGTTGCCCAGCATCTCGCCAAAGCCGCCGGGCTCGAGGAAGTCGCGTTGCATGTCGATGATGAGCAGGCCGCACTCGGCCGGCCGCAGGTCGAACGGATAGGGCTCGGCTGGGACGGTCGAAGACTTCGCCTGCACTGAAACTCCCCCGCTGGGCCACGTCGGGCGAACCAGCGTGGCCACGGCACGATCCAGAGAACCGCGCCGTCAATCGTCGATGCAATCACTGCGCCAACGGCGGCGCGGCAGGGTGGCATGGCAAGGGGCTTGCAGTAGAAGACTGCGAAAACACGGGGAGGAGCGTTTCCATGTCAGCCCGACTGCGACGCCAATGGGTCGAGATGACCACCGAGGACTTCCAGCAGTCGGACATGGCGGGCGTCATCGCCATCCTGCCGGTGGCGGCGATCGAACAGCACGGCCCGCACCTGCCGGTCGAGGTCGATACGGCGATCAATCGCGGGATCCTGGCGCGCGCGATGGAGCTGGTGCCGCCCGACCTGCCGGTGACGGTGCTGCCGGCGATGCCGATCGGCAAGTCGAACGAGCACATCTCCTACCCCGGCACGCTCACCCTCTCGGCCGAGACGCTGATCCGGCTATGGACGGAGATCGGCGAGAGCGTGGCGCGGGCCGGCGTGCGCAAGCTCGTGCTGTTCAACAGCCATGGCGGCCAGCCGCAGATCGCCGATATCGTGGCGCGCGACCTGCGCGTGCGCCGCGCCATGTTCGTCGTTACCGCCAGCACCTACGCGCTCGGCCGGCCGGCCGGGCTGTTTCCCGCGGCGGAGCTCAAGCACGGCATCCATGGCGGCTCGGTCGAGACCTCGATCATGATGCATCTCCATCCCGACCTGGTGCGCCGCGACAAGCTCGCGAACTTCCGCCCGCGCTCGCTCGACATGGAGGGCGACTACGAGATCCTGACCCCCGAAGGCAGCATCGGCTTCGGCTGGGAAACCCAGGATCTCAGCCTGCCGGGGGCCTGCGGCGATGCCTCCGACGCCGATGCCGAACGCGGCAGGCTTCTGGTTGAGCATGCCGCCAACCGCTTCGTGAAGCTGCTCGACGAAATCCATCGTTACCCGCTCAGTGCCCTGCGGGACGGGCCCTTGCACAAGAAATAGGCATGCCCGGCTGTTCACATGGGGCAGGAGGACGGGTGGCATAGCAATTGCGTTTTTCTGCGACAGAGCCGTGCGAGCAGCGGCGCAAAGGATGAGGCCCAAAATGGCAATGACCCGATATCGACTGTCCCGCCGGGCCACCTTGTGCCTGGCCGGCGCCACCGCGGGGTCGGTCCTGGTGAAGCTGCCGGGTCGGACCGCCAGCGCGCAGGTGCTCGACAAGGTGAGCTACCTCACCAGCTGGCGCGCACAGGCCGAGCATGGCGGTTTCTATCAGGCGATCGCCGCCGGGGTTTACAAGAAGTACGGAATCGAATGCGACCTGCGCCAGGGCGGGCCGCAGGTCGGCGGCTCGCAGCTCCTGATGGGCGGCCGGGTCGACATGATCATGTCGAGCGGCCTGGAGGCGCTCAACTACGCCAAGGAGGACCTGCCGTTCCTCTGCATCGGCGCCGTCTTCCAGAAGGATCCGCAGGTGCTGATCGGCCATGCCGGTTCGGG